>DATHSO010000049.1:0-46068 GCA_035464095.1 Candidatus Methylomirabilota bacterium
CCGGACTCCGGACTGGAGCCCGGGCTCCAGTCCGGATTCCGGAGCCGAGAGACTGCTAAAGTCGGCGAATGGACGACGAACCGACCCTCCCGCTCGCCGATTTCTGGCACTGGCTGGGCCACCACCCGGACTGCATCCTCCGCGCCGGCACCCCCGAGGCGGTGCTGTACGACGATGAGGACCTGCACTGGACCTTCATGCAGGAAGAGCCGGAGACGTTGGTGGTGCAGGTGCTGCGCGGCAAGCTGCTCGTCGGCGAGCTGTTCATCGCCCCCGACCAGATCTCCTACGTCCAGGCCAGCCGGGGGGAGCGGGAGGACGAGCACGTCTTCGAACTCATCACCGAGACCGAGAGCGAGAACTTCGCCTCGTACTTCTTCGTGATGGTCCACGGCTTCGACGGCGAGGGCGAGCTCGCCGCCGGACGGGTTCACTAGGGGCCGCGGGCCGGCCGGGCTGCTATCGTGGGAGCCGAACGCTACTGCGCAACGGAGGTCCCGACGAAGTCCATGGCATCGATGCGAGCTCATCGCTGGCCCCGACTGGTGCGTGCCGCCTCGACCGCGATCCTCGCCGTGGCCGCAGCCGGTGCCGCAGAGGTGCCGGCGCCGGCAGTGACGATTCCCGAGCCGTTCCCGGTCGGCGAGCAGCTCAGCTACGGGGTGTCGTGGATGGGGATCCACTGCGGGAGAATGGACATCCTCAGCTTCGCGGAGCCCCGGGCCGAGGGTGCGCCGATCTACCGGATCGTGGTCTTCGCGCGGACCACCAGGTTCTTCGACGGCATCCACAAGGTCCGGACCCGGCTCGACTCCTTCTTCGACCCGGTCGCGATGACCAGCGTCCGCTACGAAGAGCGCTCGCTGGAGAAGAAGCGGCGCAAGGAGGAGACCTGGATCTTCGACGTCGAGACCGGATCGGTCTCGCGCATGAAGAACGGCGAGGCGTCCACCATCGAGGTCGGGGCGGAGCGCGCCTACGACCCCCTGGCCTTCATCTTCCGCCTCCGCGAGACCGCCGGCGAGGTCGGCGATTCCGCCGTGCTCGCGCTGATGACCTCCAAGGGCGCCGTCGAGACGGTGGCACGCACCACCGAGGCTGGCGAAGTGCGAACCAAGCTCGGCCGGTGCGACGCCGTGTCGGTGGTCCCGGAGCCGCAGGACAGGATGCTGTTCAGCAAGTCGGGCGCGATGGTGGTGTGGGTCGAGACCGACCCGCCCCACCGGCCGTGTCGGATCGAGTTCGACCTGTCCTTCGGCAAGCTGGTGGCGAACCTGGCGGGCGTCGAGGCCCTGGAGGGCCCCGCCCTGCCGCCGGAGTGGGCGCGGTGGGACCCGATGGCGGAGGGCGAGTGATGCCCCCGCGACGAGCTCGGCTCGATGCCCGCGATCTCGCGGCGCTCGTAGCGCTCGTGGCGGCGCTCGTCCTGGCGTCGGCGACCGGCTCGGCGTCGGATGGGGCCCGAGCGCAGCCGACACCGACCGCCTTCCGCGAGCTGCAGCTCGGGTACCTGGCCATCGAGGCCGGTGACCCGGAGGCGGCGATGGACCACTACGCGGCCGCTCTCGAGCGCGCCCGGGGCGACGAGCAGCGCTTCAACGCTCTCTTGGGGCTCGGCTCGGCAGCCCTGGAGCTCGGTCGGCTCGACGAGGCCCGCGCCGCCCTCGAGGAAGCGCACCGGCTCAAGCCGGGGGAGGCGGGCGCGACCTTCACCCTGGGGGTCACCTGCCGGCGGCAGGGCGATCTCGAGAAGGCGGTCACCTACCTGGCGGAGGCGGCGGCGAGAGCCCCCGAGATGCCCGAGGCCCTGGTGGAGCTGGGGATCGCCTATGCTGCCATGGGGCGCCACCGCGACGCCGCCCAGGCGTGCCGCGAGGCCCTCGAGATCGATCCGGACCATGTCGAAGCCCGCCTGGGTCTGGCGGTCGCGCTGTACCACCTCGACGACAACGAGGCCGCGGTCGCCGAGTTCCGGCGGGTGCTCGAGCAGGAGCCGGAGCACCTGCGCGCGCGCTACGGCCTCGGCCTCGCCCTTCTCTACGCCGGGGACCGGAAGGGCGCCATCGAACAGGTGGTCTTCCTCAACCAGCGGGCGCCGGACCTCGCCGCCGACCTGCACCGCTGGGTCTTCCCCGACGACTGACCTCCGGGCGGGCCCGCTCGGCGCCCGGCTCAGTACCCGGCGAGGAGCTCCTCGACCTGCGCCAGGGCCTTGTCGAGCCTGGCCTTGACGTGGGAGGTGGAGGGCGGGCGGCGCTCGTGCAGCCCGACGGACTGCCAGAGGTCCCGGTCCTGGTCCTCGAGAAGGTCGGTGCGCAGGGTGATGCCGTGCCGGGCGAGCATCGGTTCCAACCGGCGACGGTTCCGCCACAGCTTGAGGCGGGTGCTCCGGTAGGCGTGCTCGCACACCGCCTTGCGGTTGGCGAACGAGAACACGTTGGAGAAGAACATGGAGTAGTCGTCCCGCCGCGGCTCGAACACGAGCACGTCCCGGTCGCTGTACCGGGTCTCGTAGGCTGCCAGGCCGGCCCCCATCCGCGAGTGGATGATGGTGCGGAAGGTCTGGGCGAGGACCGCGGGCAGCCCGCGCTCGACGAGGCGACCCCGGCGCATGATCCCGAGCTCCACCGAGCGGATGGTGTCCACCGGGACGATCGGGTTGACGCAGAGCACCAGGTCGGCGCCGGCGTCGAGGGCGACCGACGCGTGGACGGTCTTCAGCAGCACCCCGTCCACGTAGTCACGGCCCGCGATGGTCACCGGAGGGTAGAGCCCCGGCAGCGCGGTGGAGGCCTGGACCGCCTTGGAGATCGGGACGTGGTCGAGCCCGGGCTCGCCGAAACGCACCGGCCGGCCCGAGTCGAGGTCGGTGGCCACCACGACCAGGTGACGCCTCAGGCGCCGGAAGTCATCGGAGCGTCCCGGCATCGAGAAGATCTTCGCGAGGTAGGCCCGCAGCGGCTCGTTCTCGAACACGCCCACGGGAAGGGCCCGGGCCAGCCGGGCCAGGGGCTCGGTGAGCCGACGCGCCCGGGGCCGTCGGAGCACGTCCCACATCCCGTCGAGCAGGAGGCCCGGCACCTTCATGCCGCCGCGCACGAACTCGCCGACGGCGGGGGAGAGGAAGGTCTCGGGCACGAAGGGGTGCTCCCCCGGCTCGTGCTTGACGATCGCCCGGCACATCTGGCCGGTGGTCAGGTTGTTGGCGAGGCAGGCGGCGATGAAAGCGCCGGCGCTGACCCCGACGTAGACGTGGAGGTCGTTGAGGTCGATGCCGTCGAGGGCCTCGTCGAGGGCGCGGATCGCGCCGATCTCGTAGATGGAGCCCTCGGGACCGCCTCCGGCCAGGGCGAGACCGACCCGGGACGAGGCCCGCGCCGAGTCGATCATCGGCGGCACCCTGGCGACGACGGGAGGGCCCGGCGCCGGCGGTGGGGTGTCGCCGTGGCGGGGATCACGCCTCACCGTCCTCCGGGGGTTCGGTGGGCGGGCCTGCAGGCGGCGCCTGGCGCTCGCTCTCCAGGGCCGCGAGCGAGGCCTCGAGCTCCTCGAGCCGCTCCCGGAGCAGGCCCATCTCCTCCCGGGCGCGGCGCACCGGGCCGATCCGGTCCATGGACGCCTGGACCAGCCGGTCCATGCGGTGCTGGAGCTGCTCGACGCCGTTGGACACGGCCTTCTCGCCGGCGCGGATCAGCTCGTGGAGGAGCTCGTTGGGAAGCAGGCTGGTTCCCTTGCGCCCTTCCTCCGAGATGATCTGGGTCAGGGTCTGGG
This sequence comes from Candidatus Methylomirabilota bacterium, assembly GCA_035464095.1. Taxonomy (GTDB): domain Bacteria; phylum Acidobacteriota; class Thermoanaerobaculia; order Thermoanaerobaculales; family Sulfomarinibacteraceae; genus JAHECW01. The sequence goes on from DATHSO010000049.1 coordinate 3,772, forward strand.
CGGTGACGTCGTCGCTGGTCTTGTTGTCGATGACCTTGATCTGCTGGCCGCTTCGGATCCAGCCAGCGAGCTCGTCGAGGGCCACGTAGCGGCTCTCCTCGGTGTCGTAGAGCTTGCGGCTGCCGTAGCGTTTGATGAGTCGGATCATATCGGCTCTCCTCGGGGTGAGGGCTGTGCCGGGCACGCGCCGCCGGCAGCTTCCTTGTACCGCGCTGCGGCAATATTGTCAAGCTCCGGGACTCGCCGCCGCTCTCGACGGGGACGGTGCATCATGCTGCATTTCAGGCTTTTAGGTCGAGTGCTGCGAGGCCTGCAAGGGCCCTGCGGAAGCTCGTCGTCGGCCAATGCCGCATTGCGGCATCCTGATCCCGCGCGCCGGCGTGCATCGCTCGGTGGCCGGTTCGGGTATCGTACGCGAGGTGAACCAGTCGCGCTTCCCGGACCTGAGGAGCTTCCTGCGCCGGCTCGGAACCGACCGCGACCTCGCCGTGGTCGAGGCCCGGGTGGACCCGCGGCTGGAGATCGCGGAGATCCACCGGCGGGTGATCGCCGCCGGCGGGCCGGCGCTGCTTTTCACCAGACCGCAGGGCTCGCCCCTTGCCGTTGCCACCAACCTGTTCGGGACCGCTCGGCGGGCCGAGCTGGCCTTCGGCGCCGGTCCGTCCCGGCTGGTCCGCTCCCTGGTCGACCTGGTCCAGGGCGAGCTGCCGCCGTCCCGGTCCAGGCTCTGGGCCCATCGCGGCCTGGCGGCGGCGGCCCTCAGGACGGGCACCCGGCGGGTCCGCACGGGTCCGGTGCTCGAGGTCGTGGAGCGGCAGGTCGACCTCCGCGGGCTGCCGGCGCTGACCTCGTGGCCCGAGGACGGCGGCCCCTTCATCACCCTGCCCCTGGTCGCCACCGAGCACCCGGAGACGGGCGGGCCGAACCTGGGCATGTACCGCCTCCAGGTCCACGATGCCCGGACCACCGGCATGCACTGGCAGATCGGCAAGGGCGGCGGCTTCCACCACGCCGCGGCCGAGGCGGCCGGGGCGGACCTGCCCGCGACGGTCTACCTGGGCGGTCCGCCGGGCCTGGTGCTCGCCGCGGTCGCGCCTCTGCCCGAGAACGTTCCCGAGCTCCTCCTGGCTTCGGTCATCGCGGACGGCAGGCTTCGGCGCTGCCCGGGCCCCGCGGGCCGCGACCTGCTGGCCGACGCGGAGCTCGCCCTGTGCGGCCGCGTCCCGGCCGGGGTGCGCCGCCCCGAGGGGCCCTTCGGCGACCACTACGGCTACTACTCCCTGAGGCACCCCTATCCCGTGTTCGAGGTCCAGGCGCTGGCCCGGCGTCGGGACGCGATCTTCCCGGCGACGGTGGTCGGCAAGCCCCGCCAGGAGGACTTCTTCATCGGGGACCAGCTGCAGGAGCTGCTGGCGCCGCTGTTCCCCCTGGTCATGCCCGGGGTCCGCAGCGTCTGGTCCTACGGCGAGACCGGCTACCACGCCCTGGCCGCGGCGGTGGTGCAGGAGCGCTACCGGCGTGAGGCCATGGTGTCGGCCTTCCGGATCCTCGGCGAGGGCCAGCTGAGCCTGACCAAGTTCCTGCTGGTCACCGACTCGCCGGTGGATCTCAGGGACATCCGGGCCACCCTGAGCCACGTTCTCGCCCGGACCCGTCCCGAGACCGATCTCTACGTGCTGGCGAACCTGTCCATGGACACCCTCGACTACACCGGGCCCGAGGTCAACCTGGGCTCCAAGGGCGTGTGGCTGGGGATCGGCGAGCCGGTGCGCGACCTGCTGCGCGAGGCGATGGGCGAGCCGCCCCCCGGGGTGGTCGACGCCCGGGTCTTCTGCCCCGGTTGCCTGGTGGTGGAGGGCCCCAGCTACTCAGACGAGCCGGGGGCGGGCCCGCGCCTCGCTGCCCACCCCTTCCTCGCCGGTTGGCCCCTGGTCGTTCTGACCGATGACGCGGCCCGGGCGACGGCGAGCCCCATGAACTTCCTCTGGACCACCTTCACCCGTTTCGAGCCGGCGGCGGACATCCACGCCGGCGCGACCCGGGTGGTGCGCCACCACCTTGCCTACAGCGTGCCCGTCGTCATCGACGCCCGGATGAAGCCGCCCTATCCGAAGGAGCTGCGATGCGACGACGACACTGCGGCACTGGTGTCCCGGCGCTGGCGGGAGTACTTCCCCGGGGGCGGGGTGGAGATGGGCGACTCCGACCGCGGCCACCTCGACTGACCCGCCGCGCATCGGCGGCGCGCCGGCAACCGGACCCGGACCCGGACCCGTACCCGGTGCCGGTCGCTGGCGCTGATCGGCGGTCGCCGGTTGCTGCCGCTGATCCCTGGTCGCTGATCGCTGACAGCTACCTCAAGCCGGTGAAGAACCGCTGCCAGCGGGGGAGGAAGTAGCGGTCGGGGTCCACCGAGCCGGCCACGGCGAGGGCCCGACCGACGATGAGCTCGCGCTCCACGAAGCCGAAGTGCCGGGAGTCGAGACTCTCGTCCCGGTTGTCGCCCATGAGGAAGTAGGACCCCTCGGGGACCGTCACCGGCGGGAAGGTGTTCACGGTCCGCGCGCCCAGGGTGAGCATGACCGCGTGCGGCTCCCCGTCCAGGTTCTCGGCGGCCAGGAGGCGGTTGGCGCCCTCGGGCTCGGAGGCCCCCAGGAGCTCGAGGTCCAGCGGTTCGTAGACCACGGCGCGGCCGTTGACCACGAGCTGGTTGGAGGCCATGGCGATGGTGTCCCCGGGCAGCCCGACGACGCGCTTGACCAGGCGCTTGCCGTCGGCCGGGGACCACAGCACCACGATGTCGCCCCGCCCGGGTCCGGCCCACTGGGCGAGCCGCCACCGGGTGTAGGGGACCCTCAGGTCATAGGCCAGCTTGTTGACCACGATCCGGTCGCCTTCGAGGATGGTGGGCTTCATGGAGCCGGTGGGCACGTCGTTCCAGTCGGCCACCGCCGACCGGAAGGCGGTGACCGCGACCACGATCACGAGCACCGAGCGCAGCCAGTCGCGCCACGCCCTGTGCAGCCAGCTCGGTCGTTCTTCGGTCATTCGCGCTCCTCGCCTGCCGTCGATGTACGGGCGCGGTCCCGGAGAGTTGCACCCGGCCCCGAGGCAGACCGGTCAGCAGCCTCGACGTCGGACAAGTCGTCCGGGGCGCGCTTCATTCCGGGGCCACGGGCCACGTCGGCCGCCGCCACGGTGACGCCGCGGTGGACCGGCGGCGGGTCAGCGGCCGGTGGCGCGGTCGATCCTCTCCGCCACCGCGGCCCGGCACACCGGGCACAGGGGCTTGACGCCGCGGCTGAACATGAGGCAGTCGACGGTCGGCCGATAGAGGCCCTCCGAGACGTAGCCGGCGCCTTCGAAGGCGCCGACCACGCCCTCGAGCCCGCTCGCCTCCATGAAGGCGTCGACCCCGGCGGTGCGGCGCAGGGCGTGGCGCTCGGCGGCGGCCTCGAGGGTCTCCAGCTCCACCGCCAGGGCGCCGCGCCGGGCTGCGTCCGCGATCGCCCGGTCGAGGGCTCGGCGCTCCTCCTGGTACGCGAGGTCCGCGGCGTCGAAACCGGCCTTGTCCCACGGCGTCGGCAGCGGTGTTCCCGGTTGGACCCGCTCGCTCCACTTGAGCCGGTCCCGGTCCGTCTGGGCGCTGATGTTCGGCTGCGGGGGCTCGACCTCGGGGTCGTAGAGCTCGTCGGTTGCGGTGGCCGAGGTGTAGTACTCGTCGGCGAGGCCGCCGAAGGAGTGGCCGAGCTCGTGCAGGAGCAGGTAACCGGCGAAGGTGCCGTGGGCGGTGAAGGTGCAGTGGCGTCCGGTGATGCCGCCGCCGCCGTAACGGTCGTGGTTGACCATCACCACGAGGGTGTCGTAGGGGACGTTGGCGGCGATGTCCCGCAGGGCGCGGTTGTCGGTGGGCAGCAGGTACCGGGGCGAGCCCAGGGAGTTGAAGCTCGCCCCGACGGCCGTCCGCCGCCAGCGGCCGCGGGTCGGCTCGTCGCAACCGCTCTCGGCGGAGGGGACCACGACGCCGCGAATGTTGATCCGGTCTCGAGCCGAGGCGTAGGGCTCCTGGTCGAGCAGGAGGGTGGCAAAACGGTCCAGGTCCGCTCGGAACTCGTCGATCTGGTCGTCCCGGTAGCCCTCGCCGACGAAGGCGATGTCGAGGCTTGTGTGGGTCTCGCCGACGAGGCGCGCCTCGACGACCGTGGCTCCGGGAGCCGGCTCCTCGACGGCGATGTCCACCGAGTCCGGTTCCACCACGACCTCGAGCAGCTGCTCCTCGCGACCCGAGGCGTCGCGACTGGCAACGGCGAGCCGCACCGGGTGGCGGGGGAAGGGGAGGAGGACGCTCTCGTGGAAGGCGCGGACCACCCCGGCCGCGGCTGGGGCGGTGACGCGGTACTCCCCGAAGAGGCTGTCGAAGGAGGTCTCCACCAGGACCGTGCCGGTGACCGGGTCGACCATCCGAACGACGGTCCGGTCGGGGAGCGCCGGTCGGTCGAGGCCGGAGGTCGGTCCCGCCCAGGCGCCCTGGCGGATGAGCCGGTCGAGGACGACCGACTCGTGCTCGGCGTTGCCAATCTGGTGGAGATCGACCCTCAGGGTGGCATCCTCGAAGTGCTCGTCGAAATCGGCCGCCGCCGAGGCCGCGGCAACGAGGAGCCCGACCGCGACGAGGGCAGTGGGACGTCGTCCGTGCTTCATGGTGTCCTCCCGGCGTTCCGCGACGATGGTACCTCACGCGGTCTCGGTCGAGGATGTAACCTGATGCCGGAGCGAGCGTAGCTAAGCTCATGGAGGGACGTCGCCGTCTTGCAGCCGCCGCCGCTGCGTTGACCGCCGTGCTGGCGGTCGCCGCCGCGGCCCCCGTGTGCGCGGGCTCACCGGCCTTCTCCTACCCGGAGTGGCGCGACCGGGTGCGGGCGGCCGGCCTGGATCCCGACGAGGTGATCTACCCCTTCGCCGCCACCCCCGAGATGATCGCCTGGGCCGAGGCGGTGACGGCCGGACCCGGGGGCAGCGGTCCCCTGAGCAAGCTCCAGAGGCTGCAAGAGGCAATGTTCGACCCCGAACGCCTGGGTTTCAGCTACGACGAGGCGCGTACCCTGACCGCCCGGGAGGCGTTCTCGGTCAGAGCGGGCAACTGCCTGTCCTTCACATCCCTGTTCATCGCGCTGTCCCGAGGCATCGGAATCCCGACATTCCTGGTGTCCGTGCGCCGGGAGCCCGAGGTCGGCCGCGACCAGGACCTGGTGGTGATCAACCGGCACGTGGTGGCGGGCTATCGCCTCGGACGGCAGCTGACCCTCTTCGACTTCTACCTGTCAGCCGCCACCGACCCGGCCAGCCACTCGGTGGTTGACGACGTGCGGGCGTCGGCGATGGTCCACACCAACCGCGGGGGCGCGGCCCTGCGCGACGGCCGACCGGCCGACGCGCTGCCCCAGCTCGAGATCGCCACGACCCTGAGCCCGGAGTGGTCGCCGGGGTGGGTCAACCTCGGGGTCGCCCGGTCGAGGCTGGCCGACCCCGGGGGCGCCCTCGCAGCCTATCAAGAGGCTCTCGAGGTGGACCCCGGCAACGCCTCGGCTCTCACCAACATGTCGGTGCTGTACCGGGAGACGGGGCGCGAGGCCGAGGCCAGGGTGGCCCTGCTGGCCGCCGGGCGGACCACCGACAGCCCCTTCACCCTGATCACCCTCGCGGACGCCGCCATCGTCGGCGGCGACTACCGGCGGGCGGCGAGCCTGCTCAAGCGGGCCAAGCGCCGCTACCCCGTGGAGCCCGAGGTCTTCGAGAGCCTGGCCCGGCTGGCGCTCCGGGAGGGCGAGCCGGCCCGTGCCGAGCGCCAGCTTCGCAAAGCCGCCGACTTGCGAGCCGAGCGGGCGGCCGCGAGCGACTGAGCCGGGCCCTCGAGCCGACCCGCCGGGATCGCGATTGCAATCGGCCTCGGGAGGCGTTATCACTGAAAGGGTGAGGCTCGCACCCGCACTCGTCGCTCTCACCGTGTCGCTGACGGCGGCGGCCGAGGTGCGTCCCCCGGCGGTCGCCGGCGCCTTCTACCCCGGCGACGGCGGGGCTCTCCGCGCCGAGGTCGAGGGCCACCTCGAGCGGGCCCGGGCCGCCGACAAGACGCCCCCCGCCCGCGCCGTCGTGGTTCCCCACGCCGGCTTCGGTTTCTCGGGGGCGACGGCGGCCAGGTCGTTCGCGAGCCTGCCCGGCACCGAGATCGGGCGTGTCATCCTGTTGGGACCGTCGCACCACGTCTCGTTCTCGGGCGGGGCGCTTCCGGCAGCAGACGTGACCGCCTTCCGGACGCCGCTGGGCGACGTGCCCCTCGACCTCGAGGCGATCGCGGCTCTGCGCGGCCGGCCGGGCTTCGACGGACCGGCCCGCGCCCACGGGCCGGAGCACGCGCTCGAGGTCGAGCTGCCATTCCTGCAGGTGGTGGCCCCGGACGCCCGGCTGGTTCCGATCGTCGTCGGGCCGACCACCAGCCTCGATGCCTGCCGAGCGCTGGCTCGGTCCCTGGCCTCCCTCCTGGATGACGGCACGGTGGTGGTGGTGTCCTCGGACTTCACCCACCACGGCCGACGCTACGGCTGGAACCCCTACGACGGCCCGGATCTCGCCGACACCCTGCTCGAGGTCGGTCGGGACACGGCCGGGCGCATTGCCGCCGGCGACCCCCGGGGCTTCTTCGCCCAGGTCGAGGTGAGCCGGGACACGGTCTGCGGCAACCGCCCCATCGCCGTTCTCACCGAGCTCGTGGCCCACGCCTTCTCGGGCCGCGGCGAGGTGCTCGAGGTGACCACCTCGGGGCACCTCACGGGGAGCTTCGACCTGTCGGTGACCTACGCCGCCGTCGCCTTCAGCGGGAGCTGGAAGGCGTGGGACGAGCCGGCAGGCCCGCCCGCCAGAACCCTCGAGGAGGAGGAAGGCCGGCGCTTGCTGGAGCTGGCCCGGGCCACGCTGCAGAGCTGGCTCAGCCACGACACCAGCGTCGCCCGCTGGTTTGCCGACAACCCGGGGGCGAGCGGCCTGCTCATGCCGGCGGGGGCCTTCGTCACCCTCAACAACACCGGACGCAGGGCTCGGACCGACGGCAAGCTGCGCGCCTGCATGGGCGTCATCGAGGCCGAGCGACCGCTGGTCGACGCGGTGGTCCAGGCCGCGGTGTGGGCGGCCCAGGACCCGCGCTTCCCGTCGCTCGAGCTCGACGAGCTCGACCGTGTGGAGGTGGAGGTGTCGGTGCTGTCGCCCCCGGTGCCGGTGGCCTCGGCCGAGGCGATCGAGGTCGGCAGGCACGGGGTCGTGCTCACCGTCGACGGCCACCGGGCGGTCTTCCTCCCGCAGGTGGCCGTCGAGCAGGGCTGGGAACGGGACGCCATGCTCGACCACCTGTCGCTCAAGGCCGGGCTGGCCCGCGACGCCTGGCGCCGAGGCGGCAGCTTCGAGGTGTTCACGGCCCAGGTCTTCTCGGAGGGTCCGTGAGCTCGCGGCTGACCCGGCGGGAGCTGGCGGCGCTGCTCGGCGGAGCGGCCCTGTCGGGGGCGGCGTCGCCGGTTTCCAGCCGTTTTCCGGTCCGACACCCAGGGTTGGTGGCGGTGGCTCGGCTCGCACCCGGCGAGGGGTGCGGCATCGACCCGACGGCGGCGAGGGAGGCGGTGGCGTCTGCGCTCGCTGCGGCGACCGGGGCGGCCGAGGCCGGCGCCGCGGTGCGCGCCCTGTTCCGGCCCACCGACGTGGTCGGGGTCAAGCTCAACTGCCTGGGGGGCCGGCGCATGTCGCCGCGCCCCGAGGTGGTGAACGCGCTGGTGGAGGTGCTGGCGGCGGGCGGGATCGATCCCGGCCGGATCATTCTCTTCGAGCGCTCCAGCCGCGAGCTGGAAGGGGCCGGCTTCGCCATCAGTCGCAGCGGCGAGGGCCCACTGTGCTTCGGCACCGACAACGATTACGAGCCCCGGCCGAGCGTGTCGGGCGAGATCGGCTCCTGCTACGCCCGGCTGGTGACCGAGACCTGCACCGCCCTGGTCGGCTTCGGCGTCGTCAAGGACCACGACCTGGCCGGGGTCTCGGGGAGCCTGAAGAACTGGTACGGGGTCATCCACAACCCGAACAAGTACCACGACAACCAGTGCGACCCCTACGTCGCCGACGTGGTCCGCCACCCCCACGTCGCGGACAAGCTGCGGCTGACGGTGCTGGACGGCGTGACGGCGCAGTGCCACGGCGGTCCGGCCTACCGCCCCGACGGCGTCTTCGACCTGCATCGGCTCGCGGTGAGCACCGACCCCGTGGCCGCCGACCTGTGGGCGTGGCGGGTCCTCGACACCGAGCGGGTCCGGCGCGGGCTGCCGACCCTCGAGGCCGCGGGCCGGCCGCCGCGCTTCATCGCCACCGCCGCCGGCTACGGGCTCGGCATCGGTGACCCGGCCGCTCTCGAGGAGGTGGAGGTGTGACCCTTAATCGACGCCGCTTCGCGGCCCTGCTTGCCGGCAGCGCCGCCGTCGGGGTGGCGGGGCGGGGGCTGGCCGGCGTCTCGCTGCGCCCCGGTGACGTGGTCGACGGCGGTGAGCTGCCGGCCCGCGAGGCGTCCTGGTACCGCAAGCTGGAGGAGAACCGGGTCGAGTGCCGGCTTTGCCCCCAGGCCTGCAAGGTGGCCGACGCCGAGCGCGGTACCTGCGGCGTCCGCGAGAACCGCCGCGGCACCTACGTGACCCTGGTCCACTCCCTGGCCTGCAGCGTCCACGCCGACCCCATCGAGAAGAAGCCCTTCTCCCACGTCATGCCCGGCGAGCTCGCATTGTCCTACGCCGCTGCGGGCTGCAACGTGGAGTGCAAGTTCTGCCAGAACTGGGAGATCTCCCAGTTCCGGCCGGAGCAGGTCCGCGCCACCTACCTGCCCCCGGAGGCGTTGGTGAGCCTCGCCAAGCGCGCGGGGGCCAGGCTCACCGCCGCCACCTACTCGGAGCCGGTGGTGTTCTGGGAGTACGTCCGCGACGCGGCCGAGGCGGCACGCAACGCGGGTCTCGCGCCCACCGTCGTGACCAACGGGTACATCCAGAAGGAGCCGCTGGAGGAGGTCCTGCCCCTGCTTCGGGCCGTCAAGGTCGACCTCAAGAGCTTCCGCGAGGAGTTCTACGAGCGCCAGGTGCGGGGCAGGCTCCGGCCCGTGCTCGACGCCCTCGAGGTGATCCGGGCCTCCGGAGTCTGGCTCGAGATCGTGGTGCTGCTGATCCCGACCCTCAACGACTCCGAGGCCGAGGTCCGCGACCTTTCCCGGTGGGTGAAGGGCACCCTCGGATCCGAGGTTCCCGTCCACTTCACGCGCTTCCACCCGACCTACCGCCTCACCGACCTGCCGCCGACCCCGGTGGCCACCCTGGAGCGGGCCTGGAACGTGGCGCGCGCCGAGGGGCTCGACTTCGTCTACCTGGGCAACGTGCCCGGCCACCCGGGCGAGAGCACGCGCTGCCCGGGCTGCGGCGCGGTGCTCGTCAAGCGGCTCGGCTTCACGGTGCTCGACAACCGGCTCGTCGACGGCGCCTGCCCCGACTGTCACCGGACCATCCCGGGCGTGTGGGCTTGACCGACCCTGCCGGCCGCGAGCTGCCGGCGGCGGGCCTCGCCAACCTGTTCGTGATCTACGTGGTGTGGGGCAGCACCTACCTGGCGATCCGGGTGGCGGTGGGCCCCGAAGCCGGCTGGGGCCCGTTCTGGCTCGGCGCCTCCCGGGTCTTCGCGGCCGCCGCGATCCTGCTGGTGGCGTGCCGGCTGCGGGGGGTCCGGATCCGGCCCACCGCTCCCGAGCTGGTGGTGATCGCGGGCACCGGCGTGCTGATGTGGGTGGGCGGCAACGGCGCGGTCAACTGGGCCGAGCAGCGCATCGACTCGGGCCTGGCCGCCCTGGTCGCCGGGACGATGCCGATCTGGGTCATGGTCATGGAGAGCGTCCTCGACCGGAGGCGTCCCTCGGTGGTCCTCGCGGCCTCACTGCTGACCGGTTTCGCCGGCCTGGCGGTGCTGACCCTGCCGCTGTGGCGGCGCGGCCTCCACGGCGACCTGCTCGGCGTCGCCGCGGTCGTTGCCGGGGTGATCTCCTGGGGCGCGGGCTCGGTCTGGCTCAACCGGCGGCCGGTGACCGTGGACCCGATGGCGTGCGCCGGCCTCCAGCAGGTCTTCGGCGGGCTCGGCTTCCTGGTCGTGGTGGCGCTGGTGGGGGAGCGGCTGCCCAGGCCGTCCCTGGACGGCTGGCTCGCCTGGGCCTACCTGACGATCTTCGGCTCGGTGATCGCCTTCACCTGCTTCGTCTACGCCCTCAAGCTGCTGCCGACCCGGGTGGTCATGACCTACGCCTACGTCAACCCGGTGATCGCCGTCGCCCTCGGCTGGCTGCTTCTCTCGGAGCCGGTCACCTGGATCACCGTCGCCGGCACCGCCCTGATCATCGCCGGGGTCTGGGGCGTCTTCCGCGACAAACGCGCCGAAACAAACCGCGAAGGCGCGAAGGACGCCAAGGGTTGCGAACGCTCGAAAGCGGGGCGGTGAACGGCACCGCGGCCGACACGGTCGAGATGTTCAGATGTCTTCGCGTTCTTCGAGTCTTTGCGGTTCAGATCTCACTCGCCGATGATCTTGACCATGACGCGCTTGGCCCGGCGGCCGTCGAACTCGCCGTAGAAGACCTGCTAACGCGGGGCGTTGCTCAGCTTGACGTCCAGCCACTTGCAGAGCACCCGGACCGCGCGGTCAGCGGAGCGGAAGACCGGCAGGCCTCCCTCCTCGAGGACGTCGGCCATGGCGTCGAAGCGGCGTCCCGAGTCGACGACCGCCACCAGGGGTGTCTCGTGCCGGGCCGCCACCGCGGGCAGCCGCCGGGCGATCGAGTCCGGGTGGCGCACCGACTCGCGGTGGCCCTCGCCGGCCGCAAGGGTCTGCATCGCCGGGGTCAGGGGGACGATGCCCGCCGCCATGACGTCGACCCCGGGGTCGCCGAGGATCTCGTCCACCAGCGCCGCGAAGGTGGCGTCGTCGGCCATGGGGGTGACGTCGAAGGGGTTCTTGACGTCGACCAGCCCGTCGAGGCGGGCGCCGGCGAGGATCGAGCGGAGCCGCTCGGAGGTTTCCGGCCGGTAGCTGGCGAGGCGGAGGCGGGCGCGGCCGCACTCGATGGAGTCGGCCATCCCCACCGACTCGAAACCGGCGTTGGACATGGCCGCCAGGCGGCGTCCGGTCACGGTCTTGCCGCGCAGCGCGGTGCACAGCCGGACGAGGTCCGAGAACTCGGAGAAGTCGGAGGCCACAAAGGCCCCGGCCTCGGCGATCGCGGCCTCGCAGACCGCGTAGTCGCCCGCCACCGAGGCGGTGTGGCCGGCGGTGGCCGACCGGCCCGCCGAGGTCCGGCCCGCCTTGTAGAAGACCACGTCCTTGCCCATGGCCACGGTCTGACGGACCGCGGTCGCGAAGCGCAGGCCGTCGCCGGGCTGGAAGCCCTCCATGTAGACGGCGAAGACGTCGATCGCGTCGTCGTGCCGGATGTGGCTCAGCAGGTCGGCAGCGGTGAGGTCGATCTGGTTGCCGATGGACAGGGCGTAGGCGGGGTCGAACCAGGGCATCCGGCTCAGGTTGGCGATGATGTAGGCGCCGGACTGGGAGATGAAGCAGGCCGAGCGCGGCCGGTCGCCGCGTGACTTGGCGAGCTTGGTCTGGGGGATGAACATGGTGTCGTAGCGGCCCGGGTGCGAGATCACCCCCAGGGAGTTGCCGCCGATGAAGACCGGGCCGCCGTCGTCGCCGGCGTGGGCGGCGCGGATCTTCGCCTTGAGGGCCTCGGCGACCCCCTCGCTGCCCTCCTTCTCGCCGAGGCCGCCGGGGATCAGGATGACCGCGTTGGCGGCGTCGTGCTCGATCAGGGCCTCGATCACCTCGGGGACCTGGGGGGCGCCCACCGCCACCACGAACAGGTCGACCTTCCCGGGCAGCTCGGCAATGGAGGGGACGCACCTGACGCCGTCAATCTCGTCGAGCCCGGGTCGGACCACGTACAGGCTGTCACGGTCGAAGCCGGCGGCGAGGATGTTGCCGAGGATGATCCGGCCCATGTTCATGCTCTTGGCGGAGACGCCGACCACCGCCGCCGTCCGGGGGGCGAGGAGGTGGCCGATCTTGTCGATGGGCCGGGCCGTGACCTGGGGCTGGGCGGGCGCGAAGACGCAGACCCCGTCGAGGGGGCCGAGGCGGCCGCCGGTGACGGTGAAGGGGTTGACCTCGAACTCCAGAAGCTGGTGGTCGGCGTAGGGGTTGAGCTCGGAGAAGTGGTTGGCGAGGCTGATGGCGGCCTGGAAGCACTCCACCAGCACCTCGTCGGCGACCAGCCGGCGCGAGCCGCGCATGGCTCCGGAGAGCCGCTGGTACGACAGGGTCCGTTTGAACAGCTCGAAGAACTGGCGCCCGTCGACGAGACCGGTGGGGGCGATGGCGATGGCGGCGCCCTTGCGGGTCTCCCGGGCCAGGGTCTCCATCTCCACCCCGCCGAGCCCGGCGCTGATGATCGGGCCGAACTCGGAGGTCCGCCGGACGCCCACGAAGAGCTCGGTGGCAAAGCCGCGGGCGTCGGGCTCGACGAAATGGCACAGGAGCACGCCGACCAGGCGCTGACGCAGCTCGGCGGCCGTGGCAAGCGGCTCGTCCACGCGACCGTGGCCTGCTTCGCTTCGGGCGAGGAAGTCGGCGTAGGCCTCGGGGGCCTCCCCGAGCATGGCCTCGACGGTGGCGGAGACGACGTCGAGCCGCTTGTCGACGATGCGCACGCCTCCGGCCTCGGTCTTGTGCACGATGTCCGGGGAGACGATCTTGAGGACCACCTTGTCGCCGGGGATCGCCTCGAGGTCGTCGGCGGTGGGGCGACGGTCCACCGGCACCAGCCGCGACGCCGGCACCGCCTCGGCGCCGGTGGCGGTCAGGAGCTCGTAGCACTCGGGCTCATACAGGCGGGTGCGACCGTCGCCGTCGGCGCGCCGGAAGAGCCTCTCGATGCGGCGGAAGTCGACGGCGGCCACCGGTCAGACCCGCGCCGGGACCTGGTCGCAGGGGACCGTGGCTTCGGAGGCGAGCAGGCCTTCGAGAACGCCGGGATCGGCCGCCACCGCGTCGGCCCACTGGCGGGCGAGGTTGGGGTCGTAGGTCGGCGGGTCGATGCGCTGGCACAGGCGCAGGGCCGATGGGATCCCCAGTCCGGCGTCCACCAGGCCCCGGAAGAACAGGCCGGCGGCGCGGCCGAGCCGGAACGCTCGCTGGTTGACCTCGACGATCTTCTCGCCCTTGCGCTTGAAAAGGGCCTCGACGTAGGCCAGGAGCTGATCCTCGGAGAAGTCGAGCCGGCTCGACGCCGCCCCGACCGCCACCATGTTCTGGGCCCGGAGGTTGCCGGCGGCCTTGGCGATCAGCCCGCCGTCGACCAGGATGCAGTTGGCAAAGGTCGCGAGGCTTTCGAGGAGGTCGTCGGCGTCGGGGTAGTCGGGGATGTTGACGTACGGCGTCACGCTCGACACCACCCAACCGTCGGGCCTCAAGTAGTGCCAGTACCTCATCACCTCGAGGGGTTCGACGCTGAGCACCATGTCGGCGGCCCCCACCGGAATCAGGTCGGAGTAGATCGGCCCGTCGGCGTAGCGCAGGTGGGACTGGACGGCGCCGCCGCGCTGGGCCATGCCGTGGACCTCGGCCTGCTTGAACTCGAAGCCCGCGTCGAGGGCCGCGTTGTCGATCACGAACGCGATGGACAGGATGCCCTGGCCGCCGACCCCGGCGAGGATGATGTTCTTCTCCATGCGGGTGCTCCTTTGCTCAGGCCTTCTTGATGGCTTCGAGGCAGCTCCGGCGCGCGATGATCACGCTCGGCCCGTCGTAGGCGAGCTCCTCGCGGATGACGGCCACGTTCTCGTCGTGGTTGCGCGGGGTCGGGACGATGATGCGCATGTGCTCGGGCTCGACGCCGGCGCCGAGAATGATCTGGTCGAGGGTCTCGCCGGTTGACATGGAACGCTGGGTCCCGGTCATGCCCACGGTGTCGTTGTCGAGCACCAGCACGTTGAGGTTGACCTTCTGCTGGACTGCGGACAGCAGGGGGGTGATGCCGCCGTGGGAGAAGGTGCTGTCGCCGATCGCCGCCACCGCCGGCGTGTAACCGGCGTGGGCGGCGCCGGCGGCCATGCCGATCGACGCCCCCATGGCGACGCAGCTGTGGATCGCCTCCAGCGGCGGCAGGGCGGCCAGGGTGTAGCAGCCGATGTCGGAGAAGACCTGGGGGTTGTCGAAGGAGCTCAGGGCCTCGTTGAGGGCTCGGAAGCTGTCGACGTGGGGGCAGCCCTTGCACAGGGCGGGGGGGCGGCCGGCGAGATCGGTGGCGGCGGCGTGGGCTGTCGGCCGGGGCTCGAGGCCCAGGGCTGTGCGCACGATGTCGGGATCGAGCTCGCCGGTGCGAGGCACCTCGCCGGTCATCCGGCCCATCACCTGAACGCCGGCGAGGCCGAACAGGCCGCGAACCATGCTCTCCACGAGCGGGTAGCCGTCCTCGAGGATCAGCAGCTCGTCGACGTGGTCGACCAGCTCGCGGATCTTGCCGGCGGGGACCGGGTACTGGCGGATCGAGAGCACGGAGTGGTCGCCGTTCGTGACGTTCTCACGGTAGTAGTTGTCCGCCAGACCGCAGGTGATGACTCCGCGACGACCGGCGAGGACCAGCTCGTTGTGGGAGCTCGCCTCCGACCGCCGCAGGAGCTCGGGCTGCTTCTCGGTGAGGTGCCGGTACTGGATGCGGGCGTTGCTCGGCAGCAGGGTCCACTTCCTGATGTCCCGGGCCGGGCTCAGGGGGTTCTGGTCCCTCGCCTGGCGGGTCTGGACGCCGGCCCGGCTGTGGGCGATGCGGGTGACCAGGCGGACCATCACCGGCAGGGACAGCACCTCCGACATGTCGAAGGCCTCGAACATCATGTCGTAGCACTCCTGCTGGTTGCGGGGCTCGAAGCAGGGGATGAGCGCGAACTGCGCGAAGTAGCGGCTGTCCTGCTCGTTCTGGCTGGAGTGCATGCCGGGGTCGTCGGCGACCGCCAGCACGAGGCCGCCGTTGGTGCCGGTGACGGCGCTGTTCATGAAGGCGTCGGCGGCGACGTTGAGCCCGACGTGCTTCATGCACACCAGGGCCCGCTTGCCGGCCCAGCTCATGCCCAGGGCCTCCTCGTAGGCGACCTTCTCGTTGGTCGACCAGAAGGCGTGGATGTCGCCGGTCTTCCTGGCGATCCGTTCCACGAACTCGAAGATCTCGGTCGAGGGCGTGCCGGGGTAGGCGTAGACGCCGCTGAGGCCGGAGTGGATCGCGCCGAGGCCAACCGCCTCGTCGCCGAGGAGAATCTCGCGGGACATGTCATCAGCTCCCTTCGGACCGGAATGGTAACCGACTCCGGTTCACGGCCCCGCCTCGGCGAGCCGACGGCGGGGACTGCAATTGTAGGGCATCGTCGCCGGGCGGACGATCATCATATAATCCGCCAATGCCGGACACGCCCCGCATCCTGGTGACCAACGACGACGGCTACGCCTCCCAGGGCATCGCGGCGCTGGTGGACGCGCTGGCGGAGCTCGGCGAGGTCGTCATGGTGGCCCCGGACAGCGAGCAGTCCGCGGTGTCCCACGCCCTGACCCTCGACCGGCCGCTGCGGGTGCGCCGGGTGGGGGAGGGCCGGTACGCCGTCAACGGGACCCCGACCGACTGCGTGACCCTGGGAATCTCGAACCTGATGCGCGACCGGCCGCCCGACCTGGTGGTGTCGGGGATCAACCGGGGCGGCAACATGGGTGTCGACGTGCACTACTCGGGGACCGTGTCGGCGGCCTTCGAGGGAGTGATCCTGGGCTACCCGGCCATCGCCCTGTCGCAGGTTGTGGGCAACGGCATGACCTGGGACGCCGCGGGCGCGGTGGCCGCGGAGCTCGCCGCCTGGGTGCTCGAGCACGGCCTGCCGCCGTCGACCCTGCTCAACGTCAACGTCCCGCTGCTGGCGCCGCGGGGCCTGCGCCTGACCCGACTGGGCGTGCGCCGCTACACCGAGGGGGTGGTCGAGCAGCACGACCCCCGGGGCCGCCGGATCTACTGGATCGGCGGCGGTGAGCCGGTCTGGGAGGCGATTCCCGGAACCGACTTCCACGAGGTCGCCGAGGGCTTCATCTCGGTGACCCCTCTCCACCTGGACATGACCGAGCTGAAGGTGCTCGACCAGCTGCACGACCTCAGGCCGTCGTTCCTCGACCACCCGGCGCGAGCGAGGACGGGCGGCTGACGGTGGCCGGCGACCTCGCCTACCGTCGGGCGCAGATGGTCGAGGCCCTGGAGCGCCTCGGAATCCGCGATCCGAGGGTCCTGGAGGCCATGCGGCAGGTGCCGAGGCACCTGTTCGTGCCCGAGGCCTACCGCCACCTCGCCTACTCCGAGGACGTCTCGATCAGCATCGGCGAGGGCCAGACCATCTCCCAGCCGCGCGTGGTGGCCGCGATGACCGAGGCGGCCCGCATCGGGCCCGAGGACCGGGTGCTCGAGATCGGCACCGGATCGGGCTACCAGGCGGCGGTGCTGGCGCGGCTCGCCCGTTTCGTGTTCTCGGTGGAGCGGATCGCGCCCCTGGCCCGGGGGGCGAAGGTGCGTCTCGACCGGCTCGGCGTGGAGAACGTCAGCGTCAAGGTCATGGACGGCACCCTCGGCTGGCGCGCCCTGGCGCCCTACGACGCGATCCTGGTCACCGCGGCCGCCCCCGAGGTCCCGGAGCCCCTCATCGAGCAGCTGGTGGATGGCGGCCGGCTGGTGGTGCCGGTGGGAGCACGGGAGGCGCAGGTGATCCGGGTCGTCGAACGACGCGGACGCCTGCATGTCGCGAGCGATCTCCAGGGGGCGTGCTTCGTCCCCCTGATCGGGCGGCACGGATGGCAGGGGGAGGAGCCGTGACGCGACTGCAGGAGTGGATCCACGCCGTCAAGGACTGGCTGTTCGCGCTGATCGACCAGTTCGCGGCGTCGCCCCACCCGGGCTGGTGGCTGTTCGCCCTCGCCTTCGCCGAGAGCTCCTTCTTCCCGATCCCGCCGGACGTGCTCCTGATCACCCTCGGCGTGGCGCACCCCGAAGCGGCGATCTGGTACGGCGTGGTGACCTCGGTCGGCAGCGTGCTCGGCGGTGCCGCCGGCTACGCCATCGGCCTGTACGGGGGACGGCCGCTGCTGTACCGGTTCTTCGCGGCGGCCAAGATCCACGCCGTCGAGCGGCTCTACGACCGCTTCAACGCCTGGGCGACCGGCATCGCCGGCTTGACCCCGATCCCGTACAAGGTCTTCACGATCGCGGGTGGCGCCTTCAAGATCGACTTCAAAATCTTCATGCTCGCCTCGCTGGTGTCGCGGAGCCTGCGCTTCATGGCCGAAGGCGTCCTGCTCTACTTCTACGGCGAGCCCATCAAGGACTTCCTGTACGAGCAGTTCAACTGGCTTTCGATCGCCTTCGTGATCCTGCTGGTGGGCGGGTTCTGGCTGATCCACGCCATGGGCCGGCGGCACGCCCGCCGCAGTGCTTCGCAAGGGGATGGAGGTTCGGCATGAGGGTGGCCCGAAGGCTCCGGATCCACGGCAGGGTCCAGGGGGTCGGCTTCCGGGCATTCGTGCGCCAGACGGCTCACGACCTCGGTCTCGAGGGGTGGGTCCGCAACCGCCTCGACGGAACCGTGGAGGCCGTGGCGGTGGGTGAGGAGGGGGATGTGCGCGCCTTCGTCGACCGTGTCCGGAAGGGACCGCGCTTCGGTCGGGTCGACCGGCTCGACCTTGCCGAGGAGGACGCCGCGGGTGCTCCCTCCGGCTTTTCGATCCTCGGGGACCGCCGATGACCGAGGTGCTGCCCCCCGCCGCCGATCTCAGAAACCACGCCCTGCAGAGCGTGCTGCGCCACCTCGAGGAGAGCGGCTACCCGACCCCGCCGACCCTCTACGTCGAGGACGCGGACGGCAGCTGGGTTCGACACGCCGCGCGGCGCCCGGTGGAGCGGCGCCGCTCGTCGGTGCTCGCTGCGACCACCGGCGCCGGTGTGGTGGACGCGATCCGCCTTCAGGTC
Organism: Candidatus Methylomirabilota bacterium; assembly: GCA_035464095.1. GTDB lineage: Bacteria > Acidobacteriota > Thermoanaerobaculia > Thermoanaerobaculales > Sulfomarinibacteraceae > JAHECW01. The sequence goes on from DATHSO010000049.1 coordinate 21,914, forward strand.
GGGGGCGCCGTCTGGCTGCCGGCGTCGACGCCGGCCATGGAGGCCGCCTGCGAGGCCGCGGCGGCGGCCCGCCACCGGCCGTCGGTGCCGTGGGCGGGGGAGGATCTGCTGGAGCTTGCGGCGTCGTCGGCAGCCGAGCTCCGCCTGGTGGGCTGGGTCCCCCGCCAGCTCTGGCGGCGGCAGCTGGGGCGCCGGTTGGTCGATCGGCTTTCGGTGCTCGCCGAGAGGCTTCGGTGCGTCCCGGTGGTCCTGCCCGCTCCGGCGCTCCTGGTCGCCGACCGCTCGCCGGCCGAGATCGAAAGCGCCTGGCGTGAGAGCACCGACAACGGCGGGGTCGGAGCGCCCGGCCCGCCGGTCGTTCAGGACGTTGCCGGCGCGGTCGGCAGCACCGAGCCTGCGGCTGCGGTGGCCCGCGCCCTGGCGGCCATGGCCGAGGCGTCGGCCCGGAGGCTGCGGCCTCAGCCGGTTCACGAGCTGCCCGGCGGGCGGCGGGTCGGCTGGTGGGCGCCGGAGCTCGACCCGGAAGGGTCGGCCGGGGACGGCTGGTCGGCGGTGCCGCGGGAGCCGACCCCGGTCGGTCACGTCTGGCAGCTCGGGACCGGCTACGGGGACTGGGAAACGGTCGTCGACGCGCTCGACCTCGACGACGACCGGACGGCTTCAGCACCGCTGCTGCGGGTTCCCGGATGGTTCGCCGCCGACCTCGGCCGCGGAACCCCGGCGGGCCTCCTCGTGGAGCGGCTGGCCCGCGACCCGCGCCGGGCCGCGCGGCCGCTCTGGGTGCCCAACGTGGACTTCGAGGGTGTCCAGTTCCTGCTCTCCCTGCCGGCGCCGATCTGGGTCGACGGCCCCGGAGTGCCGGGGGCCGGGAGCTGAGCGGCCTTGGGCCCGACCTCGGCGTCGGGGCAGCTCCGACGCCGATTGACAGCCCCGCGTGCCGGAACTAGGATCAAAGGCCCCGCGGGGCTATAGCTCAGGTGGACAGAGCAGGAGTTTCCTAAACTCAAGGTCGCAGGTTCGAGTCCTGCTAGCCCCGCCATTTTCCTCGGCGACTCGCCCGCGAGTCGCCGAGGAAAATGTTAATGGTCAGCGATCATGGACAGCGACCAGCGGCAGCGGCAGCCACCAGCCACCAGCAAACAGCGATCAGCGACCAGCAAACTGATATCAGCGGCAGCAACCGGCGACAGCGACCAGCCCCGGGTCCGGGTCCGGACGCTGATCTCTGCCGCTGCCGCTGTTCGCTGTTTGCGGTTCCTGATCGCTGGTTGCTGTCCCTGGTTGCTCCTAAGTAACACCCCCGCGGACTTGGCCGGGGAGTTCTGCTGGACCAGTGTCGTGTTACTTCCCCGGTGTATCCCGGGGCAACAAGGGTGGGGGGCTGATTGCTGTCGTCGGGCACGGACTCGGACGCGGACGCGGACGCGGACGCGGACGCGGACATCGGGCACGGGAACGAGCGCGACGGCCGTCAGGGGGCGAGATCGAGCTGCTCGACGTAGCGCGGGATGATCGGGAAGTCGGACACCCGCCGGTGCAGGGCCGCTTCGAGGAAGCCGTTGACCCACCAGAAGATGTCCTGGCGGCGCACGCCCCGGCGCAGGGCCTCGGCGCGGCGGTCGCGCTCCGGGGCCGGCATCTCCACCGCTTGCCGGATCGCCGCCGCCGTGCCCTCCACGTCGTTGGGGTTGACCATGAGGGCGTGGCGGTGCATCTGGGAGGCCGCCCCGGTGAACTCGCTGAGCACCGGCAGCGCCCGCCGGTCCGGGCTCGCCGCGCAGAACTCCTTGACCACGAGGTTCATGCCGTCCTTGATGGGCGTCACCAGGGCGATGTCCGCGGCCCGGTAGTAGGCCAGCAGCTCGTGCCTCTCCAGGCTGCCGTAGATGTAGTGGATGGGGGTCCAGCCGGGCTCGCTGAAGCGGCCGTTGATCTCGCCGATGCGGCGGTCGATGGTGCGCTTGAGGCTGTCGTACTCGGGCAGCTGCCGGCGGCTCGGCACGACCACCTGGATCAGGGTCAGCCGGCGCCTCAGGGCGGGCACCTGCTCGAGGGCGTACTCGAAGGCGCTCAGCCGCTGCGGGATGCCCTTGGTGTAGTCGAGTCGGTCGACCCCGAGCATCAGGGTCGGCGCCCGGAACTGGCCCCGTAGGCGCTCGGCGGACTCGACCACGTCCGGGGCGCGGGCGCCGTCGGAGAACTCCTTGAAGTCGATGCTGATCGGGAAGCTGCCGATCCGCACCCGGCGGCCGTCGGCCAGGTCGACGGTTGACAGGGAGCCCGAGCTGCGCACCCGCACGTTCCGGACCAGCGCCCGCAGGCACTGGATCAGGTTGCGTCGGTCACGCTGGGTCTGGACGCCGATCAGGTCGTAGGCGAGCAGCCCGCGCAGGATCTCCAGGCGCCTCGGCAGGCGCAGGAAGATGTCCAGCGGCGGGAAGGGGGTGTGGAGGAAGAAGCCGAGCGGCCGGTCGAAGCCGTGGGCGCGCAGGGCGCTCGCCACCAGCATCAGGTGGTAGTCGTGGACCCAGACGAAGTCGTCGCTCGTCGAGTGCTTCGCGATGGTGCGGGCGAAGGCGTCGTTGACCCGGCGGTAGCTCTGCCAGAAGCGCGGCTCGTGGAGGGCCCGCCCCGGCAGGTCGTGGAAGACCGGCCACAGCACCTGATTGGCGAAGCCGTAGTAGTAGTTCTCGACGTCGTCCTCGCTCAGGGGCTGGGCGACGAGCCGGTAGCCGACGTCGCGGCCGGCCTCCGCCAGGAGCTCGTCGAAGCCGTTCTCGACCGAGCTGCCCGGCCAGCCGATCCAGAGTCCGCCGCGCTCGGCGAGCACCGGCGCCAGCGCCGTCACCAGGCCGCCGGAGCCGGGCACCAGCCGGTGGCCGCCGTCCGGGTCCTTCTCGACCACCACCGGTAGGCGGTTGGACACCACCACCAGCCGCGTGACCTGGCTGCGGCCACGCTCGTCACCGCTGTCTGACATGGGCTTCCTCCCCGCTCGGTCGGAGGCGGCCGATGCGCCGGCACCCGACCGCAGTCCCGAGGATGCCCGGCTTCACCGGGGCGGGCCACGGGACCGGCTCCGATCCCGCCGTGGGGGGAGGAACCAGATCGCGTTCTCGCCAGGGGCCTGCCCCCATCACCGGTTGCGCCGGGCCCGGGTGCCGCGCCTCGGCGGGGGCGGGGACGATCAGGGTGAGCTCCGGCGGCGGCACCGTCCGGCGTCACTGTCCGGCGGCACCGCCCGGAGCCGGCGCTCGCCTCAGGGAGGACCCCATGACCGACCGGCGCGTCGCGCTGTCACTGAACGACTGGGCGGCGGTGATCTTCGACCTCGACGGCGTCATCACCCGCACCGCCTCGGTCCACGCCGCGGCCTGGAAAAGCCTGTTCGACGCCTTCCTCGACGACCGGGAGCCCCGCGACGGCGAGGACCACTCACCCTTCGACGCCGACCGGGACTACCGCCGCTACGTCGACGGCAAGCCCCGCTACCAGGGGGTGCAGAGCTTCCTCGAATCGCGGGCCATCGAGCTGCCCTGGGGCGATCCCGACGACCCGCCGGGCAGCGCCACCGTGTGCGCCCTCGGCAACCGAAAGAACGAGCTCTTCAACCAGCGCCTCCACGAGGACGGGGTCGAGGTCTTCCCCCACGCGGTCGAGCTGGTGAAGACCCTGCGCTCCGAGGGCGTGCCCACCGCCATCGTGTCGTCGAGCAAGAACACCCGGGCGGTGCTCGAGGCGGCCGAGCTCGAGGGCCTCTTCGACGCCGTCGTGGACGGGGTCGAGGCCGAGCGCTTGGGCTTCAAGGGCAAGCCGGCGCCCGACGTCTTCGTCGAGGCCGCCGCCCGCCTCGGCGCCGAGCCCGCCCGCAGCATCGTGGTCGAGGACGCCGTCTCCGGGGTCGAGGCCGGCCGCCGGGGCGCCTTCGGCCTGGTCGTCGGCGTCGACCGCTCGGGCCGCGACGGCCGGCAGCTCCGCGACGCCGGCGCCGACGAGGTGGTGCGCGACCTGGCCGCCCTCGACGTGGAGGGGGGACGCCGCATGGCGACCGGCAGCTACCCCCTGCCGTCGGCCTTCGACCTGATCGACTCCATCACCGCCCTCGTCGCCGAGGGTGGCCGGCTGGCCGTATTCCTGGACTACGACGGCACCCTGACCCCGATCGTCGGGCGGCCCGAGAACGCGGTCCTGCCCGAGGCCACCCGCGAGGCCCTGGTCCGGCTCGCGGCGGTCTGCCCGGTGGCGGTGGTCAGCGGCCGCGACCTGGCCGACGTCCGGGCGATGGTCGGCGTCGACGGCCTGGTCTACGCCGGCAGCCACGGCTTCGACATCGCCGGGCCCGACACCACCGCCGAGCGCGCCACCGAGTACCTGCCGGATCTGGACCGTGCCGAAGTCGAGCTCGAGGAGCAGCTCGAGGGCATCGACGGCGCCTGGGTCGAGCGCAAGAAGTTCGCGGTCGCGGTCCACTTCAGGCAGGTCGACGAGACCCGGGAGGACGACGTCCGGCGGGCGGTGGAGGAGGTCCACCACCGCCACGAGGACCGCCTGAACATGTCCGGGGGCAAGAAGATCTTCGAGCTGCGGCCGGCCGTCGACTGGCACAAGGGCCGGGCCCTGGCCTGGCTGCTGGACGAGCTCGGCCTCGACGACCCCGACACCCTGCCCATGTACATCGGCGACGACGTCACCGACGAGGACGCCTTCCGCGAGCTCGGCGACCGCGGCCTCGGGATCGTGGTCGGCGAGGGCGCCGGGCCGACCTTCGCCGACCACCGCCTGGCCGACCCCGACGAGGTCCGGCTGTTCCTGATCCAGGTCGCCGAGGCCGTCGAGGGGGGGCGATCGTGACCGCCGAGAAGACCGACCCCTGGGTCCTCGCCTACCGCGGCTTCGAGCCCGAGCAGGAGGGCCTGCGCGAGGCCCTGACCACGCTCGGCAACGGCCGCTTCGCGACCCGCGGCGCCGCCCCCGAGGCGGTCGCCGACGACGTCCACTACCCCGGCACCTACCTCGCCGGCGGCTACAACCGGCTCACCACCGAGCTCGAGGGCGAGGTCATCGAGAACGAGGACCTGGTCAACCTGCCCAACTGGCTCGCTCTGACCTTCCGGGTCGCCAAGGGCGAGTGGTTCGACCTCGCCGGCGTCGAGCTGCAGGCCTACGAGCAGCGTCTGGACCTGCGCAGCGGCGTCCTCGAGCGGAGCCTCCGCTTCACCGACCCCGACGGCCGCGAGACCAAGCTCGAGGAGCGCCGGCTGGTGTCCATGTCCCGGCCCGACATCGCCGCACTGGAGACGGTCATCACCCCCCTCAACTGGGCGGGCGACGTGGAAATCCGGTCGGGCCTCGACGGCCGGGTCACCAACGACGGCGTCCCCCGCTACCGCCGCCTCGCGAGCCGCCACCTGGAGGTTCTCGAGGCCGACGAGCCCGACGACGAGACGGTGCGGCTCCGGGTCGCGATGAACCAGTCCCGGCTCAGGGTGGTCGAGCTCGCCCGGACCCGCATCGACCCGGGCGGCGACCAGCCGGCGGCGCGCCGACGCGGCATCGACAACGACGGTTTCATCGCCCAGGTCCTGGGCGCCGAGGCCTCCGAGGGGCGGCCCCTGCGCATCGAGAAGGTGGTGGCCCTGACCACCTCCCGCGATCGGGCCATGTCCGAGTGCGGCCTCGAGGCCCGCAAGGCCCTCGACCGGGCCGGCGACTTCGCCTCCCTGCTCGCCGAGCACCGGCGGGCGTGGGAGCACCTGTGGCGGCGCTTCGACGTCGACTACGAGCACTCCGCCAACGGCGAGGGCGAGCGCACCGGCCAGATCGTCCACCTCTACCTGTTCCACCTGCTGCAGACGACGTCGCCCCACACCATGGACATGGACGTCGGAGTGCCGTCCCGGGGCTGGCACGGCGAGGCCTACCGCGGCCACGTCTTCTGGGACGAGCTGTTCGTCTTCCCGCTGCTCAACCTGCGGCTGCCCGAGATCACCCGGTCGCTGCTCATGTACCGCTACCGCCGCCTCGACGAGGCCCGCGCCAACGCCGCCCGCGCCGGCTACCGCGGCGCCATGTACCCCTGGCAGAGCGGCAGCGACGGCCGCGAGGAGAGCCAGGAGATCCACCTCAACCCGCGCTCCAAGCGCTGGATCCCCGACAACTCCAACCTCCAGCGCCACGTCAACTCGGCGATCGCCTTCAACGTCTACCACTACACCCAGGTGGCCCACGACCACGACTTCCTGTCCTTCTACGGCGCCGAGATGCTGCTCGAGATCGCCCGCTTCTGGGCCAGCATCGCCACCTACAACCCCGACCTCGACCGCTACGAGATCCTCGGGGTCATGGGCCCCGACGAGTACCACGACGCCTACCCGGACGCCGACGCGCCGGGCCTCAACAACAACGCCTACACCAACGTCATGGCGGCCTGGGTCCTGCACCGCGCCCTGGAGGTCCTCGACGTCCTGCCCGAGGTCCGCCGGCGCGAGCTGCGCGAGACCCTCGAGCTCGACGACGAGGAGCTCGACGAGTGGCGCACCATCAGCCGCCGGCTCCGGGTCCCCTTCCACGACGACGGGATCATCAGCCAGTTCGAGGGCTACGAGGAGCTCGAGGAGCTCGACTGGGAGGGGCTCGCGGAGCGCTTCGGGGACATCCAGCGCCTCGACCGGGTGCTCGAGGCCGACGACGACACCCCCAACCGCTACAAGGCATCCAAGCAGGCCGACGTGCTCATGCTCTTCTTCCTGTTCTCGGCCGAGGAGCTCGAGCGGCTGTTCGACCAGCTCGGCTACGACTTCGACCCCGAGACCATTCCGAAGAACATCGCCTACTACCTCGACCGGACCTCCCACGGCTCGACCCTGAGCCGGGTCGCCCACTCCTGGGTGCTGGCGCGCTCCGACCGGGAGCGCTCCTGGGACCTGTTCGGCGACGCCCTGCGCTCGGACGTCGACGACATCCAGGGCGGCACCACGCCGGAGGGCATCCACCTCGGCGCCATGGCCGGCACCGTCGACATGCTGACCCGGGGCTACACCGGGCTCGAGACCCGCGACGAGGTGCTCTGGTTCAACCCCTGCCTGCCCGACGAGCTCGCCCGGCTGCACCAGCACATCCGCTACCGCGGCCACGCCCTCGAGGTCACCGTCACCCACGACACCCTGACCGTGTGTGCCCTCGGCGGCAACCAGCCCCCGATCAAGATCGCCCTCGGCGAGCGCTCCTTCGAGCTCTCGGCCGGCAGCGAGGTCGAGATCCCCCTCACCGACGGCGGCTGTTGACCCGCGTCCGAGTCCGCGTCCGCGTCCGCGTCCGACGTCAGCGACCGGCGATCAGCGATCAGCAAGCAGCGGCAGCGGCAGCGGCAGCGGCAGCGGCAGCGGCAGCGAACAGCGCCCGCGCCCGTGTCAGCCGCTACCGACCGCCGCAGCGCCCGTGAGGGCGGGTGTAAAACCCGCCCCTACGAATCGAGACCGGCAACCACCGAACGAACCCGGAAACCACCGGGCGATTCCGGCGACCACGCGGGAATCCCGGCAACCGCTCGTAGGGGAGGGTTTTACACCCTCCCCCCGGCCGAGGACGCTGTTGCGTCGGAGCCGGATCCGGACCCGGTCATGACCACAGCCGCCGGGTCGCCAGGGCAGCGCCGGCGAGCCGCCGGCGCCACAATCCGAACCCTGGCCCGGGGTCCGCCTAGACCGCGATGACGCCGTTGACGCCGCCGTAGGGGTCCGAGGCGGTGCGCTCGGCCCCGGGATCGGCCAGGTACTCCCGGTCGACGACGAACTTGTACTGGTACTCGCCGGGCTCCAGGTCGAGGCGGGCCCGGAAGGTCCCGTCCTTCATCCGGCGCATCCGGTTGGCGGTGGGGTTCCAGCTGTTGAAGTCCCCCACCAGGTAGACCTCGGTCACGTCGCCCACGGGCTCGTAGACGAAGGTCAGCCGCTTGCCGCCTCGGCGTTGAACTGGCATGGCATACCCTCCTGGGTCTGTTCCGTCGCTGTCGCGCTCCCGATGAGGGAAAACACCGACGGCGGGCCGGACATTCGAGGCCGGGCCGGTCACGGCGCCAGCACCGCCACCGTGCGGGGCGGCAGCCGCACCTCTCCGGCCTCGAGGGACACGCCCGGATCCGAGGCCAGCAGCAGGACGGCGTCCGCGGCCACCGGCGCCGTCCACGGCTCGGCGCCGAGGTTGGCGCAGACCGTGACCGCGCCGCGCTCGATCCGCAGCCGGCGCCGCGCCTCGTCGACCTCGGTTCTCAGCCGGTCCATGCGGCCGTCGGTGAGCTCGGGGCGGCGACGGCGCAGCCGGGCCAGGGCCCGGGTCCACTCGAGCATCGAGCGGTGGGGCTCGGCGCCGAGCTCGTCCCAATCGAGCCGGGAGCGGGCGAAGGTCTCGGGATCCTGGGGGTCGGGGACCTCCTCGGGCGCCACCCCGAAGGCGGCGTGCTCGCGCCGCCGGCCCCGCCGGACCGCCTCGGCCAGCGCCTGGTCGTGGTGGTCCGTGAAGTACTGAAAGGGCGCCGACGCGCCCCACTCCTCGCCCTGGAAGAGGAGCGGCGTGAAGGGCGAGGTGAAGACCAGGGCCGCACCGACCCGCGCCAGGGCCGGGTCGACCAGGTGGCCGATGCGCTCGCCGCGGGCCCGGTTGCCGACCTGGTCGTGGTTCTGGAGGCAGCCCACGAAGCGGTGGCCGGACAGCCCGGCCGCCGGCCGGCCGTGGCGGCGGCGGCGGTAGCTCGAGGTCCGGCCGTCGAGGAGGAAGCCGCGCTGGAGGACCGCGGCCAGGTCGGCGACGGCGCCGAAGTCCGCGTAGTAGCCGTCGCGCTCGCCGGTGAGCACGGCGTGCAGGGCGTGGTGGAAGTCCTCGTTCCACTGGGCATCGAGGCCCCAACCGCCGAGGGAGGGCGGCCGCACCACCCGCGGGTCGTTGAGGTCGCTCTCGGCGACCAGGACCAGGGGCCGGCCGAGGTGGGCCGCGAGCTCGCCGACCTCCGAGGCGAGCTGCTCCAGGAGGTGGATCGCCGAGGTGTCGACGATGGCGTGCACCGCGTCGATGCGCAGACCGTCCAGGTGGTAGTCGCGCAGCCACATCAGCGCGTTGTCGACGACGAACCGGCGCACCTGGTCGCTGGCCGGGCCGTCCAGGTTGACGGCCTCGCCCCACGGTGTCGCGTACCGGTCGGTGAAGTAGGGCCCGAACCGGGCCAGGTAGTTGCCGTCGGGGCCCAGGTGGTTGTAGACCACGTCGAGCAGCACCGCGAGGCCCGCGCCGTGGCAGGCGTCGACCAGGCGCTTGAGGCCCTCCGGCCCGCCGTAGGCGTGGTGCGGGGCATACAGGTCGACCCCGTCGTAACCCCAGCCCCGGTCGCCGGGGAACTCGGCCACCGGCATCAGCTCGAGGTGGCTGACGCCGAGCTCGCGGAGGTGGTCGAGCCGGCCGATCACCGCGTCGAAGGTGCCCCCGGGGGTGAAGGTGCCGACGTGGAGCTCGTAGACGAGGCCCGCGGCCAGGGGCGGCGGCCGCCAGCCGTGGTCGCTCCACGGGAAGCGGCCGTGGTCGAGCCAGCGCGACGGCCCGTGCACCCCCGCCGGCTGCCAGGGCGAGCGGGGATCGGGGAACGGGCCCTCGCCGTCGACGACGAAGGCGTAGTCCTCGCCGTGCTCCGGCGCCCGCCCGGTCGGCCCCCACCAGCCGTCGCCCACGGGCGTCATGGCCCGCCGCCGGCCGCCGAGCTCGAGCTCGACGACGCCGGCCCTCGGCGCCCAGCAGCGCCCCGCGCCGGTCACGGCGACGGCTCCCGCTCGAGCAGGGCGACCGGGAAGCGGTCGAGCAGCACCGCCGCGCGGACCTCGCCGCCCGCGGTCTCGGCGTCGGTCAGAAGGTCGCGCCAGGTGCCCTCCGGCAGGCTCACCGTGGTGTCGCCCCAGCTCCCGCCGAGCCCCACCGGCAGCCGGGTCACCAGGGTCGCCACCGCGCCGCCCCGGACGAAGCCCACCAGGTGGTCGCGGCGCGGGCCGTCGCTGGCCACGGGCTCGTAGCCGCCCCCGGGGCCGAAGGCCTCGGGCCGCCGCCGGCGCACCGCCAGCACCTGCCGCACCAGCCACAGCTTGGCGGCGTCCAGGTCGTCTCCGGCCGCGGCCTCGGCGCCGTCCCGGTCGAGCCTGTCGAGCAGGCGGCGGCGGGCCGCGAAGTCCACCGGCCGCCGGTTGTCGGGGTCGACCAGGCTGAAGTCGCCGAGCTCGGTGCCCTGGTAGAGGTCGGGCACCCCGGGGGCGGTGAGGGCCAGCAGCTTGAGGGCCAGGGAGTTGGCCCGGGCGGGCTCGGCGACGGACTCGACGAAGGCCGCGATCTCGTCGGTCAGCCCGGGGTCGGCCAGGACCGCTACCGCGAAGTCGCGCACCGCCTCCTCCCAGGCCGCGTCGACCCGGGTCCACGAGGTGTGGACCTTGGCCTCGCGCACCGCCTTCTCGAGGTAGGCGAGCAGGCGCTCCGCCCCGATCGGCCAGGCGCCGACGAGGGTCTGCCAGATCAGGGCCTCGGTCCCCGGGTCGGGGCGGCCGCGGCTGCGGTGGCGCTCGGCGAGGGCCGACAGGCGGCCCACCGTCTCCCGCCACCGGTCGGGGACCTCGGCCAGCACCGCCAGCCGCGCCCGCACGTCCTCGCTGCGCTTGGTGTCGTGGGTGGAGGTGGCGAGCATGGTGCGGGGCCAGCGCCGGGCGGTCTCGGCACAGGAGCGGTGGAACTCCTCCGGCGACACCCCGAAGTGGTCCGGCTCGCCGCCGACCTCGTTGAGGGCGAGCAGCGGGGCCCAGCGGTACATGGCGGTGTCCTCCATGCCCTTGGCCATGGCCGCGCCGGTGAGCTGCTGGAAGCGGACCGCGAGCTCGCACTCGAGCTCGCCGTCGACCAGGCGCGACAGCAGCCGGGCGAGCAGCTCGAGCAGGGCCGGCTCGAGGTCGGGGCGGCGCTCGCCGGCGGCGGTCACGGCGCGCCGGATGTGGCGCAGGTCCGACGCCGACGGCGGCACCTCGCCGTCGGCGATGTAGGACCGGTAGACCGGGAAGCAGGCCGCGGTCGCGATCAGGGCCTCCCGGAGCTCGTGGCGGGAGTGGTCGCGGTGGCGGCGGTGGCGCTCGCAGACCTGGACGAAGAGGGCCGACAGGCGGTTCACCTCGCTGTCCAGGATGTCGCGCAGCACCAGCTCCTTGCTCTCGAGGACGACCTCCTGCCAGGGTTTCGGGTCGCCGCTGAGGTCGTGCCACAGCCGGGTCAGGGGCGCTTCGCCGGCGCCGTCCACGAGCAGCCTCGTGGCCAGGTTGAGGAAGTCGTAGCCGGTGCTGCCGTCGACCTCCCAGTTGGCGGGCAGGCGCTCGTCGCCGACGAGGATCTTCTCGACCACGATGAGGCGGTCGCCGCAGTGCTCGCGCAGCCGGCGCAGGTAGCCGGCGGGGTCGCGCAGGCCGTCGGGATGGTCGACCCTGAGGCCGTGGACCCGCCCCGAGCGCACCCACTCCAGGACCAGCCGGTGGCTGTCGTGGAAGACGTCCTCGTCCTCGACCCGCAGCCCGACCAGGTCGTGGATGTCGAAGAAGCGCCGGTAGTCGAGGTCGCGGCGGGCGGCGTGCCAGTAGGCGAGGCGGTAGTTCTGGGCCTCGAGCAGGTCGTGGAGCGAGTCCGGATCGGCGTTGACGGCCGCCGCGGTGGCGTCGAGAGCGGCCTCGACCTCCGGCCGCTCGGCCACCAGTGCCCTCAGCAGCCGGCCGAGCACCGCCCGGTCGCGGTCCCGCCGCTCCAGAGCCTCGCGCTCGGTGACCGTGGCCTCGGGCAGGGCCCGGTGGGCATCGGCGTAGAAGGCCAGGGTCGCGGAGCTCGAGCGGTCGGCAGCGGCGTCGAGGATCTGGGCGAGGCTGCGGGGGGCGACCGGGAAGACCTGGTCGCCGTAGCGCACAACCAGCTCGCCGGCGTCGTGCTCGAGGGCGATCCGTCCGGCCTCGAGCTCGCGCCCGTAGTGGTCGCCGAGGACCGGCAGCAGGACCTTGTTGCGCAACCAGGCCTCGGGCGGGTCCCAGTCGACGTCGAAGTAGCGGGCGTAGGGGCTGGCGGGCCCGTTCTCCAGGACGCTCCACCACCAGGGGTTCTCCCGGCCCCGGGTCGCCATGTGGTTGGGCACCACGTCGAGGACCCGTCCGAGGCCGTGGCGGTCGAGCTCGTCGCACATGGCCGCGAAGCCCTCGGGGCCGCCCAGGGCGTCGCTGACCCGGGTCGGGTCGACGACGTCGTAGCCGTGGCTGCTGCCTTCGGCGGCCTGCAGGCAGGGCGACAGGTGGATGTGGCTGACCCCGAGCTCGGCCAGGTAAGGGGCGAGGGCGGCGACCTCGGCGAAGCCGAAGCCGGGCCCGAGCTGGAGCCGGTAGGTGGCCCGGGGAGCGGCCGCCGGGACGGCGGGCCGGTGGGGATCGGCCTCGGTCACCGCGACCGCCGGAAGGCCAGCACCGCCAGGGGTGGCAGCACCAGGTTGAGGGAGTGGAGGTGGCCGTGGGCGCCGACCGGGGCCGCCGCCACCGTGCCCAGGTTGCCCATGCCGCTGCCGCCGTAGAGCTCGGCGTCGCTGTTGAGGATCTCGTCCCAGTCGCCGCCGCCGGGCACCCCGACCCGGTAGTTGTGGCGCGGCACCGGGGTGAAGTTGGCGACGCACACCACCTCGTCGCCCCCCGACCGGCCGCGGCGCAGGTAGGCCAGCACGCTCTGCTCGGCGTCGTTGCAGTCGATCCAGGCGAAGCCCTCGGGGGCGTCGTCGAGCTGGTGCAGGGCGGGCTCGGCCCGCAGCGTGGTGTTGAGGTCGCGCACCCAGCGCTGGATGCCGCGGTGGGCGGGGTCGTCGAGCAGGTGCCAGTCGAGGCTCCGGTCGTGGCTCCACTCGCGCCACTGGCCGATCTCGCCGCCCATGAACAGCAGCTTCTTGCCGGGGTGCGTGAACATCCAGCCGAACAGCAGCCGCAGGTTGGCGCGCTTCTGCCAGTCGTCGCCGGGCATCTTGCCGAGCAGGGAGCCCTTGCCGTGGACCACCTCGTCGTGGGACAGGGGCAGCACGAAGCTCTCGGAGAAGGCGTAGAGCAGGCTGAAGGTCAGCTTGCCGTGGTGGTAGGGCCGGTGCACCGGGTCGTGGGACAGGTAGGTCAGGGTATCGTGCATCCAGCCCATGTTCCACTTGAGACCGAAGCCGAGGCCGCCCAGGTAGGTGGGCCGGGACACCATGGGCCAGGCGGTGGACTCCTCGGCCACCGTCACCGCCCGCGGATGCTCGCCGTAGACGACCTCGTTGAAGCGCTTGAGGAAGTCCACCGCCTCCAGGTTCTCGCGGCCGCCGTAGCGGTTGGGGATCCACTCGCCCTCGCGCCTCGAGTAGTCCAGGTAGAGCATGGACGCGACCGCGTCCACCCGCAGTCCGTCGACGTGATAGACCTCGAGCCAGAACAGCGCGTTGCTGATCAGGAAGTTGACCACCTCGCGGCGGCCGTAGTTGAAGACGAAGGTGCCCCAGTCCCGCTGCTCCCCCTGGCGCGGGTCGGCGTGCTCGTAGAGGTGGGTGCCGTCGAAGTAGCCGAGGCCGTGGGCGTCGCGCGGGAAGTGGGCCGGCACCCAATCGAGAATGACCCCGATCCCGGCCTGGTGCAGGGTGTCGACCAGGGAACGGAAGTCGTCGGGGGTCCCGAAGCGGCTGGTGGGAGCGAAGTAGCCCACGGTCTGGTAGCCCCAGGAGGCGTCCAGGGGGTGCTCGGAGACCGGCAGCAGCTCGACGTGGGTGAAGCCCATCTCGGTGACGTAGTCGGCGAGGCGGGGGGCGAGCTCGCGGTAGGTGAGCCAGCGGTCGCCGTCCTCGGGGATCCGGGCCCACGACCCGAGGTGGACCTCGTAGACGCTCATCGGGGCGTCGGCGGCGTGGCGTTCGGCGGCGCCGGCGAGCCACTCGTCGTCGCCCCACTCGTAGCCCGCGAGGTCCCAGACCATGGAGGCGGTGGCGGGCCGGATCTCGCAGGCGAAGCCGTAGGGGTCGGTCTTCTCGGTGCGGTAGCCGCCCACCGAGGAGCGGATGGCGTACTTGTAGAGGGCGCCAACTCCCACCCCCTCGACGAAGCCGTGCCAGATCCCGCTGCCGCCCAGGGGCTCGAGGAGGTGGCGCTGGTCGTCCCAGCCGTTGAAGTCGCCGATCACGGCCACCCGCGCGGCGTTGGGGGCCCAGACCGCGAAGGCGGTGCCGGCGGCGCCGTCGCGGGTGCAGAGGTGGGCGCCGAGCTTCTCCCAGGCCCGGTAGTGGCTGCCCTCGCTGAACAGGTGCACGTCGTAGTCGGTCAGGGGCCCGGGGATCTCAGCCATGGTCGCTCCCTTGCCCGGGGGCGGCGACCGCGCCGGCGATGCCGGCCAGCGGCAAGAGCAGCCACCGGGGCCGGTTGTTGAGCTCGTAGGCGAGCTCGTAGAAGGCCTTGTCGAGGACGAAGGCGTCGAGCAGGACGCCCAGCGCCGGCGGCTGGGGCAGCAACTCGGCGATACCCGCCACCGCCAGGTAGGCGCGCAGGAAGGTGGCCGAGCACCAGCGCTCCCAGGTCAGGCGGGGCCCCTCGAGGTGGGCCGCCGCGTCCGGGTCGGGGACGCCGGCGGCGCGTGCCGCCGCGGTCTGGGCTGCGTAGCTGAAGGACCGCAGCATCCCGGCCACGTCCTTGAGCGGGGACTGCTTGCGGCGCCGCTCGGCCATCGGCACCAGGGGCTCGCCCTCGAAGTCGAGGATCAGGAAGTCGTCGTCGGTGCGCAGCACCTGGCCGAGGTGGTAGTCGCCGTGGCAGCGGATGCGACGGCCGGCGGCGGCGTCGAGTTCGCGCAGCTGCTGGAACCGTCGCACCAGCTCGGGCCGCAGGGCGAGCGCCTCCTCCGCCCGGGGCCGCACCGCCTCGGGCAGGTCGGCGAGCCGGCTGTCGAGGAGGCCGAGGGCGTGCTGGGCCTGGGCCAGGAAGCCGTCGGCGAGGGCGGCGACGTCGGCGGCGGTCATGGGCTCGGGGGCGAAGGCCGGATCCCGGGGCTCGCCGGCCAGGGCCAGGTGGAGCTCGGCGGTGCGCACGCCGAGACGGCCGACGGCGGCGAGCAGCTCGGCGGCGTCGCCGACCGCGGCCTGCGGCCCGGGCTCGTCGCCGCCTCCCAGAAGGGCCGATGCCGGGGTCGGGCCCGTCGCCCCAACGGGCGTCGCGCCCTCGTCCCGGAGCAGGGCCTCGAGCCGGTCGACGGCCCAGCTCCAGCCGTCGCCCCGGTTGGGCACGAAGGCCTGGAGCATGGCGAGGGTCGCCGGCGGGCCCTGCCGGAGCTGGTAGTCGATGCCGCCGAGGACCGGCGGCACGTTCGAGAAGGGGCTGCGCTCGGTGAGGAAGGCGCCGATCTCCAGGTCCGGGTTGGGCCCCTCCTCGACCTTGCGGAACCACTTGATGATCAGCTCGTCGCCCAGCACCACCGAGGTGTTGCTCTGCTCCACCGCCATCCGGCGGACCTCGGTGGACTCGGGGTCGCGGCTGCCCTCGTCGCCGAGCGCCACCGTCGGGTAGGCGGCGATCCGGCCGTCGGCGTCGGTCGGGAAGCGGCGGCCGTCGGCGATGAAGCTCAGCAGGTCCCGGCACGCCGTGCCGTCGGCCAGGGCGTCGAAGAGCACCGCCCGCTCGTCGCCGGCGGCGACGTGGCAGACGATGCTCTCGGGCACCTCCCGGCGGACGGTGTCGGCGAGGCCGCCGCGGGCGATCTTGACCGGCAGGGCGTAGGTCTCGGCGCCGCCGTCGCCGTACATCGCCCGCACGAACAGGACGAAAAAGCCGGCCCCGAGCTTGACCTGGTCGGCGATCCGGAGCTCGGCGATGTCCCGGGCCTTGCTGCGGAACCAGCGCTGGCGGGGCAGGAAGCCCGGCAGGACCTGGCGCTCGAGCTCGTAGCGGTGCTCGAGCAGGCGCTCCGGCCCGCCGTCGACGGCGACGGTGGGCGCCTCCGGCCGGGGCGCCTCGCCGGAGGGCGGCAGGGGGATCGGCCGCGCCTCGGCCTCGAGCCGGAACCACAGGAAGCTGTGGGGCCCGAGGGTCAGCAGGTAGGGCAGCTCGCCGATGCGCGGGAACTCGGTGCGGCCGAACAGCTCGACCGGGGTCCGGCCGTCGAACTCGCCGAGGTCGAGCTCCACCGCCTGGGCGAAGCGGGACAGGTTGGCGACCGCCAGGATGACCTCGCCCCGGTAGCGGCGCAGGTAGGCGAGCACCTTGCGGTTGGCCGGCTCGAGGATCTCCATGGTGCCGCGGCCGAAGGTGCGGTGCTGGCGGCGCAGCGCGATGATCCGCTTCATGAAGTGGAGCAGGGACGACGGCGAGCGCTGCTGGGCCTCGACGTTGACCGCCTGGTAGCCGTGGACCGGGTCCATGATCACCGGCAGGTAGAGGCGCTGGGGGTCCGCCTTCGAGAAGCCGGC
Source organism: Candidatus Methylomirabilota bacterium (assembly GCA_035464095.1). GTDB lineage: Bacteria > Acidobacteriota > Thermoanaerobaculia > Thermoanaerobaculales > Sulfomarinibacteraceae > JAHECW01. Next base: position 38,409 of record DATHSO010000049.1, read on the forward strand.
GTTGCGGTCCGCCGACCACTGCATGGGGGTGCGGACCCCGTTGCGGTCGCCGAGGTAGATGTTGTCGCCCATCCCGATCTCGTCGCCGTAGTAGATCACCGGGGTGCCGGGCAGCGAGAACAGCAGGCTGTTGAGCAGCTCGATGCGCCGCCGGCTGTTGTCCACCAGCGGCGCCAGCCGCCGCCGGATGCCGACGTTGAGGCGCATCTGGCGGTCCTTGGCGTACTCCCGGTACATGTAGTCCCGCTCCTCGTCGGTGACCATCTCCAGGGTCAGCTCGTCGTGGTTGCGCAGGAACAGGGCCCACTGGCAGCTGTCCGGGATGTCGGGGGTCTGCTTGAGGATGTCGACGATGGGGAAGCGGTCCTCGCGCCGGATCGCCATGAAGATCCGGGGCATCAGGGGGAAGTGGAAGGCCATGTGGCACTCGTCGCCGTCGCCGAAGTAGGGGCGCACGTCATCCGGCCACTGGTTGGCCTCGGCCAGCAACATCCGGTTCGAGAAGCGCTCGTCGAGGCGGCGCCGGAACTCCTTGATGACGGCGTGGGTCTCGGGCAGGTTCTCGTTCGTCGTGCCGTCGCGCACGCACAGGTAGGGCACCGCGTCCAGGCGCAGGCCGTCGACCCCCATGTCGCACCAGAAGCGCATGACCCGGGCCACCGCGTCCACCACCCGCGGGTTGTTGTGGTTGAGGTCGGGCTGGTGGGAGAAGAAGCGGTGCCAGTAGTAGGCCCCGGCCTCGGCGTCCCAGGCCCAGTTGGAGCTCTCGGTGTCGGTGAAGATGATCCGGGTCTCGGGGAAGCGCTGGTCGGTGTCGCTCCAGACGTAGAGCTCGCGCCGGGCGCTGCCCGGCTTCGCCCGCCGGGCCGCCTGGAACCAGGGGTGCTGGTCCGAGGTGTGGTTGACCACCAGCTCGGTGATGACCTTGAGGTTGCGCCGGTGGGCCTCGCGGACGAAGCGGCGGAAGTCGGCCAGGGTGCCGTAGTCGGGGTGGACGTCCCGGTAGTCGGCGATGTCGTAGCCGTCGTCGCGTAGGGGCGACGGGTAGAAGGGCAGCAGCCAGATCGCGGTGACGCCCAGGTCCTGGAGGTAGTCGAGCTTGGCGGTGAGACCGGCGAAATCGCCGACGCCGTCGCCCGAGCTGTCCGAGAAGGCCCGGACGTGGAGCTCGTAGATGACGGCGTCCTTGTACCACAGGGAGTCGGTTCGAGACGTCGATGCCATGTAGCGTCCTCGCTCACATGAAGTAGTCGAAGTTGCGCTCGGTGCGCAGGCGGCGGCGCAGGCGGTAGACCTGGGCCGGCGACGACGCCGGGTCGAGGCGAACGTAGTTGCGCCGGCCCTGCCACAGGTAGCGGCCGCCGCCGAGCAGGTCGTGGACCTGGTAGGGCTCGCCGGGGCCGAGGCCAAAGTCCTCGATCGGCACCTCGACGAAACCGTGGTGGAGGTGGTGGGGGTCGAGGTTGACCACCACCAGGATCACGTTGTCGAGCTCGGGGGTGGTCCGGGCGTAGAAAAGGAGCTGCCCGTTATCGACCGGCAGGAAGCGCAGGCCGTCGTTGCTGTGCAGGGCCGGGTTGTCGCGGCGGATGGCGTTGACTGCCGCGATCAGCTCCCGGAGGCTATCGGGCCGACCCCAGTCGCGGGGCCTCAGCTGGTACTTCTCCGAGTCCCGGTACTCCTCGGAGTTGGGCAGGGCCTCGTCCTCGAGCAGCTCGAAGCCGCTGTAGACGCCGTAGCTCGCGGCCAAGGTCGCGGCCAGCACCAGCCGGCAGACGAAGGCCGGCCGGCCCCCGATCTGCAGGACCTCGGGCAGGATGTCGGGGGTGTTGACGAAGAAGTTGGGGCGCATGAAGTCGCGCACCGGCGGCCGGGCCAGCTCGGTGACGTAGTCGGTGAGCTCGCGCTTGGTGTTGCGCCAGGTGAAGTAGGTGTAGGACTGGCTGAAGCCGACCTTGGCCAGGGCGTGCATCATCTTGGGCCGGGTGAAGGCCTCGGACAGGAACACGACGTCCGGGTACCGGCTCCGGACCTCGGCGATGGCCCAGCGCCAGAACCGGATCGGCTTGGTGTGGGGGTTGTCGACCCGGAAGATGCGGACCTCGCGCTCGGCCCAGAACAGCATCACGTCCCGCAGCTCGCGCCACAGCGACCGCCAGGCGGAGCAGGTGAAGTCCAGGGCGTGGATGTCCTGGTACTTCTTGGGCGGGTTCTCGGCGTACTTGATGGTGCCGTCGGGGCGCTGGCGGAACCACTCGGGGTGGTCGCGCACCCAGGGGTGGTCGGGGGAGCACTGGAAGGCGATGTCGAGCGCAATCTCGAGGCCGCGCCGCCGGGCCTCGGCAACCAGCGCGTCGAAGTCCTCGAGGGTCCCCAGGTCGGGGTGGACCGCGGTGTGGCCGCCCTCGGCGGCGCCGATCGCCCACGGGCTGCCGGGATCGTTGGGCCCGGCGCCGAGGACGTTGTTGGCGCCCTTGCGGTTGGTGCGGCCGATGGGGTGGATGGGCGGCAGGTAGACCACGTCGAAGCCCATGTCGGCCACGTAGCCGAGCGTGTCGGCGGCGTCGCGGAAGGTGCCGCTGACCTCGGGCGAGGGCCCCAGGGAGCGCGGGAAGAGCTCGTACCAGGCGCCGAAGCGGGCCCGCTCGCGCTCGACGTCGACCGGGATCGGCGGCTCGAAGCGGGTGGCGAGGGAGCGGTCGGGCCAGCGCGCCACGACCTCGGCGAGGACCGCCGACAGGGCGTCGGCAACCCGGGCGTCCTGGGGCGCGTCGCCGGCCAGGGCGTCGGCGGTTCGCCGCAGCCAGTCCCGGTCCCTGGCGTCGGCGCGCTCGGCGGCGGCGGCCACCAGCTCGGCCCCCTCGAGCAGCTCGCTCGCCAGCTCCTGGCCGGCGGCGTGCTTCTTGGAGAGCTCGTCGCGCCAGCTCGCGAACTCGTCGACCCAGGCCTCGACGGTGAACTCCCAGGGCTCCACGCTGTCGACGGTGAAGCCGCCGCGCCAGACGTCGTTGGCCCCGCGTTCGAGCGCCGCCTCGCGCCAGTCGGTGGTCGCCGCCGGGCGGTACAGGACGACCGCGGCCAGGAGGTCGTGGCCGTCGACCAGGATGTCGGCCTCGACCTCGACCCGGTCGCCGACGACCCGCTTGACCGGGTGGCGGCCGCCGTCGACGGCGGGGCGGAGGTGCTCGACCCAGACCCGCCGCACCAGGCCGGGGGCGAGGTCCCGCTCGAGGCGCGCGCCGGCGCCGTTCACGACCCACTCCCGCCCGCGACCGCCTCGTAGACCTCCCGGACCCGGCGCGCCACCGACGACCAGTCGAAGCGCTCGGCGACCCGCCGCCGGCCCGCCCGGCCCATGTCGGCGGCCAGGCCGGGGTCGTCGAGGAGGCGCTGCATGGCGCCGGCCAGGTCGCGGGCGAAGCCGTCGGGATCGGCGGGCTCGGCGCCGTCGCCAGCGGTCTCGAAGCGAACCAGCAAGCCGGTAACGCCGTCGTCGACGGCGTCGACGATGCCGCCCACCGCGCTCGCCACCACCGGGGTCCGGCAGGCCATGGCCTCGAGGTTGATGATGCCGAATGGCTCGTAGACCGACGGGCAGCAGAAGACCCGGGCGTGGCTGTACAGCTGCACCGCCTCGGCCTCGGGCACCTGCTCCCGGATCCAGATCACCTCGCGGCCCGCGGCCCGGTCGGCGGCGACCGCGGCTTCGGTCTCGGCCTCGATCTCCGGGGTGTCGGGGGGCCAGGCGCAGAGCACGGCCTGGACCTCGGGGGCGAGCCGGCGGCAGGCGGCGAGGAAGTGGCCGACCCCCTTCTGCCGGCTGAGCCGGCCCAGGAAGAGCACGTACGGCCGCCCGGGGTCGATGCCGTGCCGGGTGAGGGCGTCGGTCTCGGCCACCGGGCGGTGGACCCCGGTGTCGACCCCGTTGGGGATCACCCGCAGCCGCTCCTCCGGGACCCGGAAGCGGCCCAGGATCTCGGCGCGGTCGCTGGCCGAGACCGCGATCACGGCGTCGGCGAGCTCGACCGCGGTCCGCTCGACCCAGGACGACAGGTCGTAGCCGCGGCCGAGCTGCTCGCGCTTCCACGGCCGAAGCGGCTCCAGGGAGTGGATGGTGACCACCAAGGGCACGCCGTAGCCGATCCGGGCCACGATGCCGCCGAACATGGAGTACCAGGTGTGGCAGTGGACCACGTCGGCGTCCACGGGGTCGGCGTTGAAGTGGAGGCAGGTGTGGAGGGCGGCCAGGGCGGCGCCCACCTTCCTCGGGTGGTGCTCGAAGGCCGGCGCCGAGGCGGGGTAGCGTCGCACCGCGGGGTTGCCGCCGTCAGGCGGCGCGGAGCCGAAGCAGCGCACCTCGACCTCGACCAGCTCGGCCAGGTGGCGGGCGAGCTGCGCCACGTGGACCCCGGCCCCGCCGTAGACGTCGGGGGGGTACTCGCGGCTCATCAGGACGGCCTTCACGGCGGGCCGTCCGGGGTCGCGGTCGAAGGCACACCGGCGGGCTTCGCGCCGGGAAGGGCGGTGACGAGCATGGTCCCTGGTCTCCGATCTCGGCGGGCGGCGGCGCCCGCACGGTGTCGAGGCTGGTCCCGATTACCGCATCGGCGCCGCGACCGGGCCATGGGTTCTCCTCCCACCTCCCGATGGGGGACGCCTGGGAGCGCGAGGCCCGACGACCGGTGGCCGCCTGGAAAGCACCGGTGCCGGCTCGTCGGTGACCACCCCAACGCCGGTTGGGACCGGCCCGGGTGGAGGCGAGGGCGGCGAGCGGTCAGGCTGGACGCTCAGGGTGCGGGCCAGCCCCCGGGTCGATCGGGGGCGCCTCACCGCAGCGAACAAGGAGGTTCGACCATGAACGCCAGACAGCTCGTCCCGATCGCCATCCTCGTCGCGGCGGCGTCCGTCGCCGCCGCCAGCGACTTGGACAGGGACACGAAGACGGTGGAGGGCGAGGTCCTGATGCTGACCCCCGCCGTGCTCCAGCTCGCCAGCGACCAGGGCGTGATCGAGGCCTTCGAGATCACCCCCGACTCCGAGATCGACGACCAGGTCGTCCGGGGGGACTGGGTGACGGTGTGGTACCGCGACACCGGCGACTCGAAGGTCGTCGTCAGGTCCGAGCCGCCGGCCCAGGGCCGAACGGAGGCCGGCGCTGCCTCGCGAGGCGGCCAGGAGGTCACCGGCACGACCGGATCCGAGCGCGAGGCCGGCATGGGCGTCGAGAGCGACTCGCAGCAGGGCCAGACGGCCACGGGTGAGACCAGCTGGTACGACCGGGAAGGCGAGCCCTACCCCGAGGCCGTCAACCCGCCGGACAACGCCATCATCGGCGGCCGCCGGGGCGCCATGATGCTGCCCGACACCGCGTCGGCGCTGCCCACCGCGGGCCTGCTCGGCCTCGCGGCTCTGGCCGCGGCGACCGCGGTCGGCATGCTGCGCCGCCGGATCTGATGCTCGGACCTACCGCGGTCAGCCGCCCGCCCCTCCCGGCGGGCGCCCGACCACGCACCGAAGAGTCCCGGCCAGCACCACGGCCTCGGCCGGGGTGCGGCCCACCACCTCGCCGTCGGCGGTGACCTGCATGGCCGGCTCGGCATCGAAGCGCAGCCGCCGCACCCGCTCGGCGTGCAGCCCCGGCACCTCGCCGGCGCCCTGGGCGAGCAGCCGGCCCAGGGCCACGGCGAGGGCGGGCAGCGGCATCTCGGGCACCACCAGCAGGTGCAGCACCCCGTCGTCGAGGCGGGCGCCGGCGGCCACCGGGACTCCGCCCCCGACCGTCGGACCGTTGGCGAGCACCAGGTTGAAGGCGTCGAGGACCCGCTCGTCGCCGTCGTCGACCGCGAGGCGCAGCCGGTAGGCCTCGAGCTCGGGCAGGGAGCGGCCAGCGGTCACCAGGTAGGCGAGGGACCCGAGGAGCTCCTTGCTCCGGCTCTCGAGGACCTCGTCCACCAATGCGCTGAAGCCCGCGGTGACGGCGTTGACGGCCCAGCGCTCCTCGCCTGCGATGCGCAGCCTGATCACGTCGGCGGCCACGGTCGGTCCGGCGCCCACGAGGGCAACCGCTTCGAGGGGGTCGTCGGGCATGCCGAGGGTGCCCGCCAGGTCGTTGCCGGTGCCCAGGGGCACCACCGCCAGGGTCGCCTCAAAGCCCGGCGCCAGGCCGGAGACGACCTCGTTGACGGTGCCGTCGCCGCCCGCCGCGACCACCAGCTCGGCGCCGGCGGCCGCGGCGTCCCGGGCCAGCCGCCGCGCGTCGCCCGGGCCCGTTGTCGTGTGCACCGTGCCGAGCCGGCCGAGGCGCTCGAGCAGCTCGTCGCGATCCTGCTCCCGGCCGGCGGCCGGGTTGAAGATCACCTGGGTCCTCTGGTCGCTCATCACCACTCCTCACCACTCCTCGGTTGACTCGGTTTCCCCGCTGAAGTCTCCCTGATCCGACTCCGAGGCACCTTCGGGCCGCTTCGGAAGCGGCCTTGGTGCCTGCTCCCATCCCGCCCCAAGGCCGAGGAGACCCGCAGCCGCCGGCGCACCCTCGAGGTGAGGGCCGAGCAGGGCCGTCCGGGGGGTCCGCCCCCAGCCCGCGTCAAGTCCGGGCCCGGTGGTGGCGGTGGTCGAGCCGGCGTCAGGCTCGACGGGGAGCCCGGCACAGCGGCTGCGGTGCGCCCGGGCCCTGGAAAGGACCGCCAGGACCGACTCTGCACGCGCGCTCGGCAGCCTCGACAGCGTGCTCGACGTGCTCGACGTGCTCGACCACGTGGCGACCGCCGAGGCGCGCCGCCGCCCGACCGGCGACTGACCCCCGACCCCGAAAGGAGCCTTTTATGGCCGACCTCCAGCTGACCTCCGAGACCTTCGACGACGGCGGGCCGATCCCCGAGCGGTGCAGCCGTGACGGCGCCGACGTCCACCCGCCCCTCGACATCACGGGCGTCCCCGAAGGGGCCGAGAGCCTCGCCCTGATCATGGAGGACCCCGACGCCCCGTCAAAGACGTGGGTCCACTGGCTGATCTGGAACCTTCCCCCCTGCCTGGAGCGGATCGACGAGGGCGAGGTCCCCGATGGCGCGGTGGAGGGCCACAACGACTGGGGCGAGAGCAGCTACGGCGGGCCCCAGCCGCCGTCCGGGACCCACCGCTACTTCTTCCGGCTCTATGCCCTCGACCGCACGCTCGAGCTCGGCCCCGACAGCCGCCGTGACGATCTCGAGGAGGCCATGAAGGGGCACGTCCTCGACGAGGCCACGCTCATGGGGACCTACGCCGCGTGAGGTAGCGGGGCGGGTTCCATCCCTCCCGCGTCCGCGTCCGCGTCCGCGTCCGTGCCCGGCGTCAGCGTCAGTGACAGCGGCGGTGGCAGTGATCAGCCCCCCACCCTTGTTGCCCCGGGAGACACCGGGGAAGTAACACAACACTGGTTCCAGCAGACATCCCCGACCAAGTCCGCGGGGGTGTTACTTAGGAGCGATCAGCAAACAGCGACCAGTGATCAGCGATCAGCGACCAGCAATCAGGGACAGCAAGCAGCGGCAGCGGCAGCAGCCAGCGGCCGGACCGCACCTCTCCTTCTCCCTCTCCCTCTCCCTCTCCCCTTGCGGCGGCTCGAACGGTGGACACCGTCAGCAACCATCGCCGGCGAGCCGCCGGCGCCACAATTCGGACC
>DATHSO010000050.1:0-23452 GCA_035464095.1 Candidatus Methylomirabilota bacterium
CTCCGAGAAACGACCGACGGCTGGCTCCGAGCCAGGCGTGGGTCTTTTCTGGGCTCTCACCCGAGCTGTCGTCGCACGATGATGTACTCCTCGACCGGCTCACCTTTGACCAGGTGCTCGGTGATGATGCGCTCGAGGACCTCGGGGGTGCAGCCGCGGTACCAGACGCCCTCGGGGTAGACCACGGCCACCGGGCCGTCGACGCAGATCCGCAGGCAGTCGGCCTTGGTGCGCAGCACACCGCCCGACTCGCTCAGGCCGAGCTCGCGCAGCCGGGCCTTGAGGTAGACCCACGACTCGAGGGAGGCCTCCCGGTCGCAGCACTTGGGTGTCGCCTGGTCGCAGCACAGGAAGATGTGGCGGCGGGCGCTCGGGACGCCCACCGCAGCGGCCGCCTTCCGGGCGGGATCCGTCATCCGAGCATCTTCCACAGGTAGGCGTAGGTCAGCGCCCAGACGTAGGCGCGCTGCTTCAGGTTGGCGCCGGCGGCGTGGCCGCCCTCGGTGTTCTCGTAGTAGTAGACCTTGTGGCCCATGTCGGTCATCTTGGCCACCATCTTGCGGGCGTGGCCCGGGTGGACCCGGTCGTCCCTGGTCGAGGTGAAGAAGAAGACCTCGGGGTAGTCGGCCTCGGCGTCGACGTTGTGGTACGGCGACCAGGTCTTGATGAACTGCCAGTCCTCGGTGTCGGGGTTGCCGTACTCGGCCATCCAGCTCGCTCCGGCGAGGAGCTTGTTGTAGCGCTTCATGTCGATCAGGGGGACCTGGCTGACCACCGCCCCGAACAGATCCGGCCGCTGGACGAAGCTGCCGGCCACCAGCAGGCCGCCCTGGGAGCCGCCGACGATGCCCAGGTGCTCGGGCGAGGTGATGCCGCGGGCGATCAGATCCTCGGCGACGGCGATGAAGTCGTCGAAGTTGCGCTGGTGGTGCTCGCGCACCGCCGCCTGGTGCCAGGCGGGCCCGAACTCGCCGCCGCCCCTGATGTTGGCCAAAGCGTAGACGCCGCCGCGGCTCAGCCAGGACGCGCCCATGGCGCCGGCGTAGTGGGGCTTCTGGGAGACCTCGAAGCCGCCGTAGCCGTAGAGCAGCGTCGGGTTCGAGCCGTCGGCCTCGAAGCCCGCCGGCTTGACGACGAAGTAGGGGATCCTGGTGCCGTCGGCCGAGGTCGCCTCGAGCTGCTCGACGGTCATGCCGGCGGCGTCGAACCACGCGGGCGAGCTCTTGACCGGCTTCGGCTCGGCCCCGTCGGCGACCAGGAACAGGCTGTCCGGGGTCAGGAAGTCGGCGTAGCTGAAGAAGAAGGTGTCGTCGACGTCGCTGGCGGCGTCGATGCCCACGGTGCCGAGGCCGGGCAGCTCGATCTCCTCCCGCCGCCAGCCGTCGTCGCCTGGAGTCAGCCGGTAGAGCCGGCCTCGGACGTTGTCGAGGGTCGTCATGAGGAGGTGGTCGTACGTGGTGGCGACCCCGCCGAGGGAGACCCGCTCGGAGGGCTCGAAGAGGACGTCGAAGTCCCGGCCGCCGGCCAGGAAGTCGTCGAGGTCGATGGCCAGCAGGGCGTCGGCCGGATGGCTGGTGCCGCCGATCTCCCAGTCCGATCTCAGGTTGACCAGGAGCCGGTCCTTGAAGAAGCCGACCAGGTTCGCGTCCTCGGGAATGTCGAGCCTGACCAGCCGGCCGCCGAGACGCAGGTACGAGATCCCCCGGAAGAACTCGGGGGTCCGCTGCACGAGGTCGTAGCGGCCCTCGGGGGTGTGGATGCTGTATCCGGCCGAGGCAACGTCGTCCTGGGAGCCCGCGAAGACCGTGGTCGCCGCCTCGAGGGGCGTCCCCCGCTGCCACAGCTTGACCAGGCGCGGGTAGCCGGAGGCAGTCAGCGAGCCCTCGCCGAAGTCGGTGCCGACCCAGAGGGTGTCGGTGTCGAGCCAGGCCACCCGCGCCTTGGCCTCGGGCAGGACGAAGCCATCGGCCACGAAGGATCTGGTGACGGTGTCGAACTCCCGCCGCACCGAGGCGTCGCTGCCGCCGCGCGACAGGGTCACCATGCACCGGCGGTGCTCGGGGGGCAGGCAGGTGGCGTCCTTCCAGACCCAGTTCTCGTCCTCGGCGGCCGCCAGGGCGTCGAGGTCGAGCACCGTCTCCCAGGATGGCGAGTCGGTCAGGTACTCGTCCATGAAGGTCCGGCGCCAGATGCCGCGGACGTGCTCGGTGTCGCGCCAGTAGTTGTAGATCCAGGCGCCGCGGATGTCCGGCGACGGGATCCGGTCGTCGGAGGTGTAGATCTCCAGCAGCTTGGCGTGAATGTCGTCGTAGACCGGCACCGCCTCGATGACGGCGGTGTCGGCGGCGCTGCGCGCCTCGACCCAGGCCAGGGCCTTCTCGCCCTCGATCTCCTCGAGCCAGGTGTACCTGTCCTCGGCGTCGTCAGCAGCGACGGCGACGGCCGAGACGGCGAGCATCAGAACGGTGACGAGCACGTGGCGCATGGTCTGCCTCCTCCCGCGCGACATACGGTGCTGCCGGAGCGCGGGTTCGCTCGGATGGTAGCAGGCTCGGCGGTCCTCGAGCTGCGCGAGGGAAGAGCGCGAGGTACAATCGGGCCAGTCATTACGGAACGAATGGCCACTCGGAAAGGTGGGCGGCGAGATGGAGAGCTTCGCGGAGATGTCGCGCCGGGTGGTGGTGGTCGACGGCTGCCGGACCCCCTTCTGCCGGTCGGGAACCGCCTTCACCGACCTGCGCTCCTACGACCTCGGCCGGATGGCGGTGTCGGCTCTGCTGCACCGGACCCGCATCGACCCCGCAGCCGTCGACCTCCTGGTCATGGGGACGGTGATCGCCGACCCCGCGACCTCCAACCTGGGCCGGGAGGTGGTGCTCGCGAGCCAGCTGCCGTCGAGCTGTCCCGCCCACACCGTGTCGGTGGCGTGCGTGTCGTCGCTGCAGGCCTTCCTCGACGCGGCCCGGACCATCGCCACCGGCGGCGCCGAGGTCGCCATCGCCGCCGGGGCCGAGACCCTGTCCGACGCCCCGATCCGATTCAAGCGGTCGGTGAGAAAGCGGCTCATCGCGGCCCAGAAGGCCAGAGGCGCGGCGGACTACGCCAAGCTCCTCAAGGGCCTCGGGCCGTCGGACCTGCTGCCCGAGCCGCTGGCCCTGGCCGAGTTCTCCACCGGCGAGATCATGGGCGAGAACGGCGAGCGCCTGGCCAAGCGGCTGGGCATCGGCCGCGAGGCCCAGGACGCCTATGCCGCGCGCTCCCACCAGCGGGCGGCGGCGGCCACCGCCGACGGCCGGCTGGCGCGCCAGATCGAACCGGTCTTCGTGCCGCCGAAGGGCGCCGCGGTGCGCGAGGACAACGGCATCCGGGGCGACTCGACTGCCGAGTCCCTGGCCAAGCTGCGGCCGGCCTTCGACCGCCGCTTCGGCACCATCACCGCCGGCAACAGCTCCGACCGGACCGACGGCGGCGCGGCGGTTCTCTGGGCTTCGGAGGACGCCGCACGCCGGCTCGGCCTCGAGCCGGTGGCGGTCCTGCGGTCGGCGTCGGTGGCGGCCCTCGACCCCCTCGAGGAGCTGCTGCTCGGCCCGGCCCTGACCCTGCCCCGGGCCCTCGACGCCGCCGGCCTCGACCTCGCCGACGTGGCGGTCGTGGAGCTCCACGAGGCCTTCGCCGCCCAGGTCCTGGCCGTCCTGCAGCTGCTGGAGGACCCCGACTGGTGCGCCGACCGCCTCGGCCGGGACGAGCCGGTGGGCCGGGTCGACCCGGAGCGCCTCAACGCGTGGGGCGGGTCGCTGTCGGTGGGCCACCCCTTCGGCGCCACCGGCGGCCGCCTGATCACCAACTGCTGCCAGCGGATGCAGGCAGAGGACGCCCGCTACGGCGTCATCGCCGCCTGCGCCGCCGGCGCGATCGGTATCGGTATGGTGTTCGAGCGAGCGTGATGTCCACAAGCGAACGGCTGCCGTTCTTTTTTTTCACCGGGGATTTTCCGCAATCGCGCTGCCGGCCCGGTGAGCGCAGGAAGAAAATCCCCGGCGAAAAAAGAGGACAGGAGCCGGACTGCAAAGGAAACGGCCATGCCCATGATACGCATCGAGAGGCGGGACGACGGCGTCGCGATCGTCTGGCTCGATCACGCCGAGAAGGTCGTCAATACCCTGTCACCGGCGGTGGTGGCGGAGTTCAACGAGCTCGTGCTGCCGCTCCTCGACGACGACGGGGTGCGGGCCCTGGTGGTGGCGTCCGCCAAGCCGGACACCTTCATCGCGGGCGCCGACCTCGAGGTCATCGAGGGGCTCGGCGAGGCAGAGATCTCCGAGATGTCGCGCCAGGGCAACGCCCTGCTCGAGCGGATCGCCACCGGGGCCAAGCCGGTGGTGGCCGCGGTCCACGGCGCCGCCATCGGCGGCGGCATGGAGGTGGCCCTGGCCTGTCATTACATCCTGGCCTCCGACGACCCAAAGACGGTCTTCTCCCAGGCCGAGGTCATGCTCGGGCTGCTGCCGGCGGGCGGCGGCACCCAGCGGCTGGTCGAGCGGGTCGGGCTCGCCGCCGCCCTGCCCATGCTGCTCACCGGCAAGAAGGTCAGGTCGCGCAAGGCGAAGCGGATGGGGCTGGTGGACGCCGTCACCACGCCGGGCGGGATCGCCGACACCGGGGCGCGGGCGGCCCTGGCCCTGGCCGACGGCAAGCTCGAGCGGCCGGCCCGGAAGAAGAGCCTGGTGGACCGGCTGTCGGCGCTCGGGCCGGTGCGCGCCAAGATCCTCCGCGAGGCCGCCAAGCAGGTCGAGCGGCGCACCCGCGGCCTCTACCCGGCGCCGCCGGCGATCCTCGACTGCGTGGAGACCGGGCTCAAGCACGGCCGCCTCGCTGGGCTGGAGCGCGAGTCCCACTACTTCGGCAAGCTCGCCGCGGGCACCGAGAGCCGCAACCTGGTGCGGCTGTTCCACGCCATGAACCGGGCCAAGAAGCCGGTCGATGCCGACCGGGCGAGGGAGGTCGGCCGACTCGCGGTGCTCGGCGCCGGTTTCATGGGCGCCGGCATCGCCTCGGTGTCCCTGGGGCGGTGTCCGGTGGTGCTCCGGGACGTCGCCGACGACGCCCTGGCGGCCGGGATCCGGACCGTCGAGGAGGGACTGGTGCGCCAGGTGCGATCGGGCGCCATCCCGCGGGTGGAGGCGGACCGCCGCCGGTCCGCGCTGCTGCCCACCACCGACCTCGACGACCTGGCCGGCGCCGACCTGGTGGTCGAGGCGGTCTTCGAGGACCTGGAGCTCAAGCGCCGGGTGCTGGCCGAGGTCGAGGAGCGGGTCGCTCCCGAGGCGGTCTTCGCGTCCAACACCTCGGCCCTGCCGATCGCGCGGATCGCCGAGGGCGCCCGCCACCCGGAGCGGGTGCTGGGCATGCACTACTTCTCGCCGGTGCCCAAGATGCCGCTGCTCGAGATCGTGGTCGCCGAGGCCACCGCCTCCTGGGCGACGGCCACCGCCCGCGCTTTCGGGGTAGCCCAGGGCAAGACCTGCATCGTGGTCAAGGACGGGCCCGGCTTCTACACCACGCGGATCCTCGCCCCATACCTCAACGAGGCGGTCGTGCTGCTCGAGGAGGGCGCGAAGATCGAGGACCTGGACCGGGTGATGAAGGACTTCGGCTTCCCGGTGGGCCCGGTGGCGCTGATGGATGAGGTCGGCATCGACGTCGGCGCCCACGTCGCCGCCGACCTCGGCGCTGCCTTCGCCGATCGCGGCCTCGGGGCCTCGGACGCCCTGCCGAGGATGTTCGAGGCGGGCTACGGGGGTCGCAAGAACCGGCGCGGCTTCTACCTCTACCCGAAGAAGAAGACCAAGGGGCCGCGGCAGGTCAACCCGGAGGTCTACGCCTTCTTCGGAGGGGCCGAACGGCGCCGGGTGGCGGCCGAGGAGATCCGCGACCGCATGGCGCTGCTCATGGTCAACGAGGCGGCTCACTGCCTTGACGATGGCGTCATCGCTTCGCCCGAGGACGGCGACCTGGGGGCGATCCTGGGCCTCGGCTTCCCGCCCTTCCGGGGCGGCCCCTTCCGCTTCGTCGACCACCAGGGCGCCGCCGCGGTGGTCGAGCGCCTCGAGGCCCTGGCCGGGCGCCACGGCCCGCGCTTCGCCCCCGCCGCCGGCCTCCACGACCTCGCGAAAACCGGAGGGCGGTTCTATCAGGGGTGAAGGACTTCACCGCGAAGCCGCGAAGAACGCAAGGTTCTAGCTTCCGAGAGACTGTGGAGCTGGTCCCAGCTCCACAGTCTCTCGGAAGCTGTGATGGTAAATCATGGCGTTCCTTGCGTCTTTGCGGTGCAATCTGTGACGGCGAGGTGATCGATGGCGCAGAGTGAGCGGCCGCTGGACGGGATGCTGGTGGTGGACGTGTCGCGGATGCTGCCGGGGGCGGTGCTGGCGCGGCAGCTGCTCGACCTCGGCGCGCGGCTGGTGAAGGTCGAGGAGCCCGGCACCGGCGACCCGATGCGGATGGTCCCGCCCCTGGTGGAGGGGATCGGCCTCGGCTTCGCCACCTACCTGCGCGGCGCCGAGTCGGTGTGCCTCGACCTCGCCTCGAGCCGGGGCCGCGACCATTTGCGCCGGCTCGCCGGCCGCGCCGACGTGCTGGTGGAGAGCTTCCGCCCCGGAACCATGGAGGGCTGGGGCCTGGGCTGGGCCGACCTCGAGCCCGACAACCGGCGCCTGGTGTGGTGCTCGCTGTCGTCCTGGGGCCGCGCCGAGAAGGTGCGCCGGCGGGTCGCCCACGACCTCAACCTGATCGCCGAGTCCGGGGCCCTCGCCGCCATGGCCTCGGACGGCCTGCCGCGGATCCAGCTCGCCGACGTCGGCGCCGGGCTGCTCGCCGCCTCGGCGATTCTCGCGGCGCTGCTTCGCCGGGAGCGCACCGGCCGCGGCGCCCGGCTCGACCAGCCCCTGGCCACCGGCGCCCTCGCCTTCATGGCCTGGCGCTGGGCCGAGGAGGCGGCGGGCCGCGACCGGGTGGTCGAGCTGCTCCTGGGCTCGGGATGCCCGTGCTACCGCACCTACCGCTGCGGCGACGGCGGCCGGATCGCGGTGGCCGCCCTCGAGCCCAAGTTCTGGAGCGGCTTCTGCGGCCTGCTGGGCCTGGGCGACGAGCTTCGGCTGGCGGCCTTCGCCGTCGGAGCCGAGGGCGCGCGGGTGGTGGCGGAGATCGAGGCCTGCCTTGCCGGCGCAGCCCGCGACGAGTGGCTGCGCCGGGCCGCAGAGCGCGAGCTCCCGGTGAGCGCCGTCCACGAGCCGGCCGAGGCCGTGGCCGATCCGATCTTCGAGGATGCCGGGTTGATCGGGCCGATCGCTCTCCCCGGTGGCGACCAGATCCCCGGGGTCGGCCCGCTGCTGCCGAGCCTCGGCCGGGCATCGGAGCGGCCGGCGCCGGCGCTCGGCGAGCACACCGACACGGTCCTGGCGGAGCTCGACGGGACCTAGGCTGCTCCCGGGCGGTTGAGCCACCAGATGGCGGCGTTGAGGGCCGCCGCGAAGCTCACCCACGCCCAGTAGGGCAGCAGCAGCAGTGCGGCGGCGAGGTCCACCTTCCGGAACAGCCACACCGTGGCGGCGATGGCGAGCCACAGGACCGCGATCTCGACCAGGGCCCAGCCGGGGGACCGCAGGCCGAAGAAGAGGATCGACCAGAGCCCGTTGAGGGCGAGCTGGACCGCGAAGGCCACCAGGGCGGCCCGGACGCCGTCGCGCTCGAGGCCGTGGCGCCAGACCAGGAAGGCGGCGACCCCCATCATCACGTAGAGCACCGTCCAGACCGGCCCGAAGACCCAGGCCGGCGGATTGAACGACGGCTTGACCAGGGTCGGGTACCAGGTGGCGACGCTCGACGAGGTCGCGAATCCCGACAGGAAGCCGACGGTGAGTGGGACCGCGATCGCGATCGCGAGCTTGATGGTCGGTTGCATCTGAACTCCTCCGGCGATCATACCGGGCACTCCCTCGACCGCCAACCCACCCCGAGTGTGACC
Source organism: Candidatus Methylomirabilota bacterium (assembly GCA_035464095.1). GTDB lineage: Bacteria > Acidobacteriota > Thermoanaerobaculia > Thermoanaerobaculales > Sulfomarinibacteraceae > JAHECW01. The sequence goes on from DATHSO010000050.1 coordinate 8,024, forward strand.
TGCATCGAGTTCACTGGCCTTGCGACCGGTCCCGCGGTGGTACGCTCGGACGATGACGACACCGCCGCGGGACGTGGCCTCACCTCACCCCACCAGCATCCGACTCGCGATCGTGACGGTCGTCCTCTTGACGATCGTCCTACCGGCGGCGGCCCAGCTGCCGTCGAGCTTCGACCTGCGCGATGTCGGCGGGACCAACTACGTGACCTCGGTCAAGAGCCAGCAGGGAGGCACCTGCTGGGCCCACGGCGCCATGGCCGCCATGGAGGGCAACCTCGTGATGACCGGGGCCTGGGCTGCCGCCGGCGAGCCGGGCGAGCCGAACCTCGCCGAGTACCATCTGGACTGGTGGAACGGCTTCAACCAGCACAACAACGACGATGCCGACCCGCCCACGGGATCGGGGCTGACCGTCCACGAGGGCGGCGACTACATGGTCACGGCGGCCTACCTCGCGAGGCTCGAAGGCGCGGTCCGAGAGGTCGACGGTCAGAGCTACAGCTCGCCGCCTCCGCGATGGGAGCCAACCTTCAAGATCTTCATCCCGCGGACGATCGCCTGGTACCAGGTTGGCGAGGACCTCGCCGACATCGCCGCCATCAAGACCGCCCTCATGACCCACGGAGTGGTCGGCACCTGCATGGCGTACTCGTCGAGCTTCATCGACGGCAGCTACAACCACTACCAGCCGCCGTCGAGCACCATGGATCCGAACCACGCGGTCGCAATCATCGGCTGGGACGACACCCGGGTCACCCAGGCGCCCACCCCCGGGGCCTGGCTGGTCAAGAACAGCTGGGGATCTGGCTGGGGGTATGACGGCTACTTCTGGATCTCGTACTTCGACAAGTGGAGCGGGCACCACCCCGAGATGGGGGCGATCTCCTACCAGGACGTTGAGCTGCTCGCCTTCGACGGCGTCTACTTCCACGACTACCACGGCTGGCGCGACACGCGGGCGGATGTCAGCGAGGCATTTAACGTGTTCACCGCCTCCGACGGGGGGCCCCTCGCAGCGGTCAGCTTCTTCACCGCCGCTGAGAATGTCGACTACACCGTGACGGTGTTCGACGGTTTCGTCGGTGGCGAACTCGTCGATCCTCTGTCGTCGATCACCGGCTCTTTGACCACCCGCGGGCTTCACACCGTCGACTTCGACGTGCTGGTGACGCTGACCGAGGGCGACGATTTCTACCTCTACTTGAGCCTGTCCGACGGCGGCCATCCATTCGACCGAACCTCCGAGGTGCCCGTACTGCTCGGAGCCGAAGCTCGGGTCATCGTGCCATCCTCGGCGGAGCCAGGCCAGAGCTTCTACCGCGAAGGAAACATCTGGCGAGACCTGTGGATTGACGACTCCACGGCCAACTTCTGTATCAAAGGACTGACGGGGAGTCCTGGGATCTTCTCGAACGGCTTCGAGTCCGGCGGTACCGACGCCTGGTCGCACGTGACCGGCAGCCGGTGAACACTCAGAACGAGGTCGCGACCCGCAGGCCCGCCACGAAGACGGTGCTCTCGCCGCCGGCCGGTCGCCGGACCCACTGAAGGTCCGGGATCAGGGTCATCCAGCCGAGGACGGGCGCCTTGTAGAAGAGCTCCACGACGGTTTCCCCCGGGCAGTCGGGGCCGGTCCGCTGCCCCCGGCCGAGGTCGGCGTGGGCGACACCGAGGCCGAGGAGGTCGTCGGGTCGTCCCCTGAACGGTCCGGCGAGGGTGAGCCCGCCGCCGACGTAGCGGCTCACCGCCGAGCGGTCGGTCTCGCCCCAGCCGCCCTGGGCGAAGAGGGCGAGCCGGCGGTGCGGGGTCTCCCACAGCCCCTGGTCGGCGGTGAAGTAGAGGCCCTCGGCCGGAGAGGTCAGCGGCTCGTCGCCGACCTTGGTGGGCGGGCAGGGCAATTCGACGTCCGAGTGCCGCCAGACCCCGACGCGGTAGGTGCCCGCGAGGCGGTCGCGCCCGAAGGGCGAGATCTCCACGCCCACCGCGCCGATGGTTCCCCGGGATCCGTCGAAGATCGCCGTGGACATCCCCGAGTCCGGGGTCGGCGCGCCGTCCCAGTAGCCGGCCTTGACCACGAGCGTGTCGGACGGAAACCAGCTGCCCATGGCTCCGAACGCGGGGGCCGGGAAGGTCGGCAGCGGGACGGTGGGGATCAGCCCGAAGGACGAGTTGACGAACTCGCCGCCACCTTCGGAGACGACGAAGTCGGCGTTGGCGTCCTGCTTGCCGATCTTGAAGCGGAAGCGGGCCTCGGCGATGGTCTGCTCGAGGTAGTACTCGGCGAAGCGGGTGCCGGCCGGGGCCACGATGTTGCTGATGCCCTGGACGTCGCCGACCACCTCGGAGATGTCGCCCCCGCGGCTGTTCTGGAGGTCGACCACGAAGAGCCCGCCCCGCCACCAGCCCGCGGCCCCGGTGTCGATCGTGAACACGACGTCGGTGAGGCCGTGGTACCGGCCGTGGTCGCCGGCGTCGAAACCGTCGTCGGCGCGGGCGAAGCCCTCGTCGAGGCTGGAGATTTCCAAGCGCATGCCGTGTTGCGCCAGTGTCGACCGGAGACCGAGGAGGTCGCCCAGCAGCTCGCCGCGCCGCCTCCAGTCGGTCGGCTCGGCGCCGGCGGCGATCTCGAGGTCGATGCCGTCGCTGTGGTCGATCGGCTCGGGCCTGGACGAAACCGGGACGTCGGGTAGGTCGGATGCGGCCGCGAGTCCGGCGAGCAATGACACCATGCCAGTCAATACGACCGAACGAGCCATCGATGCCTCCCCCGTTCGACCCGGGCTAGACGCCGAGACCGAGGGCGGTCCCGGTCTGGAAGACGATGACCGTGACGACCCAGGCGAGGGCCGTCAAGCCGAGGAACTGAAAGGCGGCCCAGCCCCACGAGCCGCTCTCACGCCGGACCACGGCCACCGTGGCCATGCACGGCGTGGCGATGAGAGCGAACAGCATGATGCAGAACCCGACGAGGGGCGAGTAGTCGGCCCGCAGCCGCTCGCGCAGGAAGGCCGCTCCCGTCTCGTCGGGGGACGCCACCGAGTAGACGATGCCAAGCTGCGCGACGAAGACCTCCTTGGCGGCGAAAGCGCCGACCAGGGCGGTCCCGATCTTCCAGTCGAAGCCCATGGGAGCGACCAAGGGCTCCATGGCGTGCCCGATCCGACCGGCCAGGCTGTGGTCGAGGCGGGCCGACGCCAGGCGGTCGTCGTCCAGGTCCTGGACGGCGACTCCGGAATCGGCGGCCCAGGCCACCGGATCGAGCCGGGGGAAGGTGGCCAGGGCCCACATGACGATGGAAATCCCGAGGATGATCGTGCCCGCCTTCTGAACGTAGAGCCAGGACCGCTCGACGACGTGGCGGGCGATGCTGCGCAGGGTCGGCGCCCGGTAGGGGGGCAGCTCCATGAGGAAGGGCAGGCCCTCGCCCGCGAACAGGGTCCGCCGGAGCAGCCAGGCGCACAGCATCGCCAGGGCGATGCCGGTCAGGTAGATGATCCAAAGCACCCACGCTCGCGCGTGGGCGGCGAAGAAGGCCGGGATGATCAGCGCGTAGATCGGCAGACGGGCGCTGCAGCTCATGAGGGGGATCACCATCATCGTGGTCATCCGCGCCCGTCGGCTCTCGATGGTCCGGGTCGCCATGATGGCGGGGATCGAGCAGCCGAAGCCGAGCAGCATCGGGATGAAGCTCTTGCCGTGCAGGCCCACGGTCTTCATCACCCGGTCCATGACGAAGGCCGCGCGGGCCATGTACCCCGAGTCCTCGAGCAGGGAGATGGCGAGGAAGAGCAGGACGATGTTGGGCAGGAAGACGAGCACGCCGCCGACGCCGCCGATGATCCCGTCGACCAGGAGCGAGTGGAGGACGGACTGGGAGCCCAGGGGCAGCGAGCCGCCCACCGCCTCACCGAGCCGGGCGAAGCCGAGCTCGATCCACTCCATGGGCCGTTCGGCCACGGTGAAGGTGACGTGGAAAACCGCGTACATGGTGGCGAGGAAGATCGGGATTCCGAGGACGCGGTTGACGAGCACCCGGTCGATGAGGTCGGTCACGTCCCGGCGCGCGAGGGTGGACCGGACGGTGACCTGCCTGGCCAGGCCCGCGGCGGCGCCGTGACGACGCTCGGCGATGAGCAGGTCGGGGGGGTCGCCGAGGAGTCGTTCCACGCGGCTGCCGGCCTCCTCGGCAGCGCGCAGCAGGCCCGCTCCCAGCCCCCGCGTCCGATGGGTGTCGACCCCTTCGAGGAGGGCGACCGCCAGGCCGCGGCGGGGGATCGGGGCGAGCCCCGGGTTGGCGACCGCGAGCAGGCCGTCGAGGCGCGCGATCTCGCGCTCCAGGTCGGGCCCGTACTCGACGTGGAACTCACTGGGCGCGGGGAAGGTGCTGCGTTCCACGATCGCTTCGAGGAGGTCGCGGACGCCTTCGCCGCGGCGGGCGACGGTCCTCACCACCGGCGACCGGAGCAGCTTCGACAGCTTGTCGACGTCGAAGTCGGCGCCCCGGCTCCTCGCGACGTCGACCATGTTGAGGGCGACGACCACCGGCAGGCCCAGCTCCAGCAGCTGCACCGTCAGGTAGAGGTTGCGCTCGAGATTGGAGGCGTCGACCACCGACACCGTGACGTCGGGGCTCTCGGTGACCAGGACGTCCCGGGCGATCCGTTCCTCGAGGGAGTTGGTCGCGAGGGAGTAGGTCCCGGGCAGGTCGACGATGCGAAGGTCGAGCCCGTCGTGTCGCCGGAGCCCCTCCTTGCGTTCGACGGTGACGCCCGCGTAGTTGCCGACGTGCTGGTAGGCGCCGGTCAGGGCGTTGAAGAGCGAGGTCTTGCCGCTGTTGGGGTTGCCGGCCAGGGTGACGAATCGCGTCTGCGACTGCTCCACCGGCGGGGTGAGCTCGACCACGTTGGTGCTCTTCGACACGATGGAAACTCCTCCCCGGAAGGGGTCTCGAGGCCGCTCAGCGGATGACGTCGACCTGCACCGCCGAGGCTTCCTCGCGGCGCAATGAAAGGTGGGCTCCCCTGACCAGGAACTCGAGCGGATCGCCGAGCGGCGCCGTGCGCTCCATGGTCACGGAGGTGCCGGCGATGATCCCGAGGTCCATGAGGCGTCGGCGGAGAGTACCCTCGCCCTGGACGCGCTTGACCACCGCGGTCTGATCGGGTTGGAGATCGGCCAGGGTGACGCGCCCGTGCCCGCCCTCGGGACCGGCGCCGTCGTCCTGGACGACTGGCAGCTGGGGCTCCCGATCACAGGTGTCGAAGCAGCGCGGCCGGCAGCCCTGCTCGAGGTGGAGGCGGAAGCCTTCGAGGAGCCCGGTGTCCCCTCTCGGGCACATCTCCACGAACTCGACGAAGCGGATGCAGCGGTCGACGAGCTCGGGCGGGATCTCGTGCTCCATCTTGCAGGCCGCCTGCTCCGCGAGCCCGGGGTCGGCCGCGAGGACCTTGATGAAGAACTCCCGCAGCGATTCGTGCCGCCTGACGACGTCGCGAGCCGCCACTTCCCCGGCCCGGGTGAGCGTGACGATGTCGTACGGCGCGTAGTTGACGAGATTCCGCTCGGCCAGCGCCTTCAGTGCTCCGGTGACCGAGGAGCTGCAGACATCGAGGTACTGCGAGATGTCCTTCGGCCGGGCCGCTCGTTTGTCCCGTACGATGTGGTAGATCGCCTCGAGATAGTCCTCGAGGCTGGCGCTGAGAGCAGCTGCGGTCATTTGGGGGCCTCCAAAAGTTCTCGGCACAACGAAAACTCTACGGACCGTTGAACTTTCTGTCAAGGTGCCCCGTGAAAATTTTCTCAAGCCTTCGGAACGGCTTCGCCCGCACCGCGGTCGCGGATGTCGGGGCGGCGATATACTGCCGCGCATGCCGCGAGCGCTGCCCTGGATCCTCGCCGCCCTGGCCGGGCTCGTCTTCGCGCTGGCCATGCCGGGGCCGGGGCTGTGGCCCCTGGCCCTGCTCGCCCCGGGTCTGCTGCTCGAGGCGGTCGAGCGAGGCGGAGACCGGTGGCGGCCGTGGCTGCTCGGCTGGCTGGCGGGAGTGGTGCACTGGGCGGTGGCCACCAACTGGGTGCTCGATGTGATGCACCACTACGGCGGCTTGGCCTTGTGGGCCGCCGTCCTGTCCCTGCTCGCCATGGCGGTGATCCTGGGTGCGGCGTGGGCGGTGGTTGCCGGGATCGTGGCTCGGGTCGGTCCGCCGTGGCGGGTCTGGCTGCTGCCGGCGCTGTGGGTCGCGGTGGACGTGCTGCGCCGCTTGCCGCCGATCCAGTTCCCGTGGAACGATCCGGCGGCGGTGCTGAGCTCGCTGCCGGCGCTGCTCGGCTCGCTGCCGGTGTGGGGTGCGACCGGGCTGTCCTGGGCGCTGCTGGCGATCGGCGCCGCCGCCTGGGGGCTGGTGCGGCGCGACCGACGGCCGGCGGCGGCGGCGCTCGCGATCGCGGCGGTGGGCCTCGCCGTGGCCTTCACGGCCCTGGCGTCGGTTCCCCTGGATGCCGGACCGCCGGTGCGGGTCGCGGTGCTGCAGCCCGGGACCTCCCTCGAGGAGAAGTGGGACCCGTCCCAGTGGCGGGAGATCTCGGACCGGGTGTGGACGCTGACCCGGCGGGCCGCCGACGCCGGCGCCGAGCTCGTGCTGTGGCCCGAGAGCGCCGTGCCCTTCCGGCTCGACGCCGACCCCGCCTACCGGGATCTCGTCACGGGACTGGCCCGGGAGCTCGGCGTCGAGATCATCCTCAACTCGGTGGCCGCGGTCGACGGCGGCTTCGCCAACTCGGCCTTCCTGGTGACCGGCGACGGGGTGGCGGCGCGGCGCTACGACAAGGTCCACCTGGTGCCCTTCGGCGAGTACGTGCCGGCCTGGGCCGAGCTCGTCATCGCCGACGCCCTGGTGCGCGAGGTGGGTCGGTTCACGCCGGGCCGGTCGGTCGAGCCCCTGCTCGCGCGGGTGCCGGCGGGGGTGGCCGTGTGCTACGAGGTGGTCTTTCCCGGTCACAGCGTGGAGGCGGTCCGGGCCGGCGCCGAGCTCATGACCACCCTCACCAACGACGGCTGGTACGGTTTCAGCTGGGCCCCGGTCCAGCACTTCGCCCAGGTCAAGTTGCGCGCCGCCGAGGTGCGCCGGTTCTGGGCGCGGGCGGCGCTGACCGGGATTTCGGGCTTCGTGGACCCTTCCGGTCGTGTCCTCGCCAGCCTCGGCGTCGGCGAGCAGGGCCTGCTGGTGGCCGACCTGGCGCCGATCTCGGGGCTCACCGTGCGGGCCCGCTGGGGTGACTGGTGGGCATGGCTGTGCGCCGCCGGTTCGGTGGCGCTGCTGGTGGCCGGACGGAAGAGGCGCCCGCGAGGAGCTGTTTGTACGTGAGCGCGGTTTTCCGGGGGTGGCCCGGTTCTCGCGGGAACCGGGCCACCCCCGGAACTGGTATAGAATCCAAGCCGCCATGGGAGTTCCTGATGCTTGACGAGCTGATCGACAAAGCCGAGTCCGAGATCGAGCGCGCCCAGCGCCTCCGGGGGTACCTTTGACGTCGAGTCGCTGACGGCCCAGCTCGCCGATGCCGACGAGCAGGCCCAGGCCCCGGACATCTGGTCGGACCAGGACCGCGCCAAGAAGGTCATGCGGCACCGCGCCGAGCTCCAGGAGCAGATGGCGGCGGCCGACACCCTGGGCCAGGCCGTTGAGGAGCTCGGGGTCCTGGCGGAGATGGCCCGCGAGGGCGACGCCGGGCTCGAGCCCGAGCTCGAAGCAGCACTCGCCCGCTTCTCCCCCGAGCTCGACCGCATCGAGCTCACGGCCAAGATGACGGGCGAGCACGACACCGCCAACGCCTTCGTCGAGATCCACCCGGGCGCCGGCGGCACCGAGTCGGCGGACTGGGCCGAGATGCTCATGCGCCTGTACCTCAGGTGGGCGGAGCGCCGGGGCTTCGCGGTCGAGGTCATGGACGAGCAGCCCGCCGAGGAGGCCGGGATCAAGAGCGCCACCCTTCTGGTCAAGGGGCCCTACGCCTACGGCAACCTGAAGTCGGAGAACGGGGTCCACCGGCTGGTCCGGATCTCGCCCTTCGACCAGCAGTCCAGGCGCCACACCTCCTTCGCGTCGGCCCACGTCTACCCCGAGGTCGACGACGAGGTCGAGCTCGAGATCCCCGAGAAGGACATCCGGGTCGACCGCTACTGCTCCTCGGGTCCCGGCGGCCAGGGCGTCAACACCACGTACTCCGCGGTGCGTCTGGTCCATGTTCCCACCGGGATCATCGTCACCTGCCAGAACGAGCGCTCGCAGATCAAGAACCTGGCGAGCGCCATGAAGGTGCTCAAGGCCCGCCTCTACGAGCTCGAGATGGAGCGGCGCGAGGAAGAGTTGGACAAGCTCAAGGGCCCCAAGAAGGACATTTCCTGGGGCAACCAGATCCGCTCCTACGTGCTCCAGCCCTACCGCATGGTCAAGGACCTGCGCACCGGCCACGAGGTCGGCAACACCGACCGCGTCCTCGACGGCGACATCGACGGCTTCATCGAGGCCTTCCTCCACTGGCGGGCCCAGGGCGGCAGGCCGGTGGTCAAGGACGCCGACGTCGACTGACCGGGGGGTTGCGCCCGAGCCGGCGGACCCGGCTCGTCCTGGAGGTCCGACCAGCAGCAGGAAAAAGATCGCGGCGCCCGGTCGGGCGCCGCGAGGTGCGGTCAGTCAGGTTGGGCTACCGGTCAGCTGCGGCGCCACATCACGAGAATCGCGACGCCCACCAGCAGGACCACCATGGCGATGATGCCGTAGGTGTTGAGGGACGGCACCGGCTCGCCGGTGGTGGCCGGCGGGGGGGTGGAGGTCGGGACCTGGGTTTGGCCGATGTAGAGGGTTCCGGTGGGGCCGATGCTGGCTGTCGTGTCGACGTAGCCGAAGAGGTAGTTGGGGGTCGGCCACGTCGCGCCCGCGACGGCGAGGGCGAAGAGCTGGTAGTTGTCCGCCGCCGGGACCGTCGTGGTGAACGACACGTTCAGACTGGCGTTCGGGGTGTTGATGGCCTGCTGGGAGCCGAAGTCGCACCAGTTGGGACCGGGGGTCGCCCAGAATGTACAGCCGCCCTGCCACGGCGAGTCGTAGATCTGAGCGTAGAGCCAGACGATGTCGTCGAGGACGACGGTTCCCCCGCCGCCGGTGTTGAAGGTGCGGGGAACCCCGTTCCCGCCAGCGGTGGTCACGCTGGCGTTGATCTGGGCCTGGAGCGGCCCGGTCTGGACTGCCGTGATCGTCAGGCTGCCGATGGTGCCCGGGGTGTCGGGCGCCGCCAGACCCGTGACCGAATCCGCGACAACCTTCTTCGAGGGACTCACCTCCGCCGCCGCGACCGAAGTCACGAGCACGGCGATTCCCGCGATGGCCAGGAACTTCTTCATAACCTCCTCCTCCTTTTTTCGGGCCGAACATGTTCCTTACCGGAACTCGGCGACCTTCCTCATTCCAGAAAACAAAACCAAAACCGCTCGCTCGGATCGACCGTATCCGCGATCGGTCACGTTGTCAACCCCGGAACGGCACATCTACCACATGGCGAAAGGCGCTTACCGGAACCAGAACGGGACGTCGAAGGCGGAGGGCGTCACCGGTTGTCGCCCTTCAGGGTCAGCCCGATGCGCTGGATCCCACGTTGGGCCTCGTCCCGGGTGGGGCCGGGAGGGGTCTTTCGGGCCGCCTCCTCGAAATGGCGCAGTGCGAGCTGAGCCCGGCCATGCTGCTCGAGACAGACGGCCACGTTGAGATTGAGGTCGGCCGGCATCTCCAAGGGGCTCTCCACGGCGCCGCCGGTCAGCTCGAGGGTGCGGTCGCATCGTCCGATCCGGGCGGCGGACACGGCGAGGCGATGGCGGATGGCGGTGCGTTCCGGCGCCAGCTCGAACGCCCTTTCGAGGACCGCATACTCCTCGTCGAACCGCCCCGAGCGATCGAGGATCGCCGCCAGGGTGAGGTGGGCGTCCAGGTAGTCGGGGTCCTCGGCGATGGCTTGCCGCGCCTCTCGTTCGCCCCGGACGGGGTCGCCCGAATCGGCCAGGGCGATGGCGAGGTTGTTCCTCGCCGGGGTGAAGTCCGGATGGCGCTCGAGAAGCGAGCCCAGCTCCTGGATCGCCTCCTCGTACCTCCTGGTCTGAACGAGCACGATGCCCAGGTTGTTGCGCACGCCCGGATCGTCCGGAGACAGGGCGATCGCCCGCTGCAGGGTGGCTTCGGCCTCGCTCATCCGACCGTCCCTGAGGTAGGCGATGCCGAGGCTGGTGAGGAAGAAGACCCGAGACGGCGCGAGGCGGCAGGCCTCCTCGAGGTAGGGTAGGGCCGCGTTGGGATCCGAGTTGAGCAGGATGGACCCGATCGCGAAGTGAACCTCGGCGTCTGCGGGCTGGATCCGGAGCATCTCCTCATAGACCTCGACCGCCTCCTGCGGCCGGCCGTTCTTCTGGAGGAGCTCCCCGAGCATGCGTCGCGCCCGCTTGTGGAAGGGTGACTTCGCGACCGCCTTCTTGAGGGCCACTTCAGCTTCCGTGTCCTCGCCCTTTCTGATCAGCCGCTCCGCGTACGAGCTCAGGATGTCCTCGTCGTCAGGCTTCTCGGCCAGCGCCGCCGCGAGCAGGGCGTCGGCCTCCTCCTCCCGGCCGAGCGCCACCAGGGCTTGGGCCTCGATGGCGTCGAAGATGCCGAACGGAGACCGCGTCCCGCGGCCGACCCGGGCCAGCTCGATCACGCGCTCGTGCCGGCCGCGCATGGCCTCCACCCGGGACAGGCCGACGACGACATCGCTGTTGGCGGGGTCGATCTCCAGGCACCTCCGGAACGTGTCCTCGGCACGATCCAGGTCACCCGTGGCGATGTACACGTTGCCTTTGAGCGACAGCGCGGCGAGATTCTCCGGGTCGCGTTCGAGCATCACGTCGAGGCTGGTGAGGGCATCCTCGTACTGGCCGGCCGCCAGGTGGTACTGGGCGCGCTCGACCTGCACGTGACCGGCGACCAGGTCCCGCGGATCGGGAGGGTCGCGGCGGGCCGGGGAGGTGTTCGCGATGTAGCCGAGAGCCTCGAGAGCCTGTCGCTCGGCCGGGGGCAGGTCGATCGCGGCCTCCGTGTTCAGGTTCCGGTCCGCATCGACGAACTCGGCGAGCCGGCTGCTCGTGTTCTCGAGCTCGAGGGGTTCCGCGTCGGCGATGTCGGTCAGCTGCCGGGGGTCGGCCTGGACGTCGAAGAGCTCCTTCCGCGTCCCGGCGTGCAGCTCCCAGCGCCCCACTCGCACCCCTCGCAGCTCGGACCACCCGTACTGGTACATCGGGAGCATCGTCTCGAAGTAGATGGCGCGGTCGGAGTTTTCCGAGCGGCCGAACGGCAGCAGGCCGTCGCTTCGGCTCGCGTTGGGGGTCGGGAGCTCGACCAGGCTGGTCAGCAGGGGGCTCAGGTCGACGATGCTCACCGGCGTGGAAACCCTGATCGGCTTGTCGGTCGCGGGCGTCGTGAGGATCCACGGGACGTGGATGGTGGGCTGGTGGATGAGGAAACCGTGGGTCGCCTCGCCGTGCTCGCCCAACCCCTCGCCGTGATCGCCGAGAACGGTGAGCACCGTCTCGTCGAGCCGGCCCGACTCGTCGAGGGTGGCGACGAGGTCGGCCACCAGAGAGTCGACGAAGGCGATCTCGCCGCCGTAGGGATCGTGGGGAAACCGGGTGCGGAACGGCCCCGGTGGGTCGTACGGCGCGTGGGGGTCATACAGGTGCAGCCACAGAAACACCGGTTTGTCCTGCGGCACGGTGGCCAGCCAGGTCTTGGCGGCCTCGAGGGTCACGTTGCCGCGACGCGACGGAACGACGCTCTGCCCGAGCCTGCGCGACTGGCTGAGGTCGTCGTCATAGACGTCGAAGCCCTGGTCGAGACCGTAGCGGGCGACCAGAACCTGGGCCGAGATGAACGCGCCGGTGGCGTAGCCGTGCTCGGAAAACACCTCGGCAAGGGTCTCGAACTCGTCGCCGAGCACGAACATGCCGTTGTTCCGAACCTCGTGCTCGATGGGGTACAGGCCGGTCATCATCGAGGTGTGGGCCGGCAGCGTCACGGGCTGGACCGACTGGGCCTTCTCGAACAGGACCCCACGTTCGGCCAGACTGTCGAGGAACGGTGTCAGGCCGGCCGTCGACCCGTAGCAACCGAGACGATCGGCACGGGTCGTGTCCAGGGTGACCATCACCACCGAGGCGCCCGGGAACGTGCCCACCGACTCGGGTATGCCGGAGTCGCTCGTGGCCCTGGTGGAGAGCCAGAGACCCACGGCCCCTGCAATGACGAGTGCGATTCCCGCGATTCTGGTCAAGCGCATTCACAGACTCCTCAGGCCACACTGGCCGGACAGCGTCAGCCGCGTCGGATTATACATAGGGGCCAGGCCGCCGGGTGGACCGACCGCAGCGCGCGGCTCGCGATCCGGGTCGAGATGCGGCCCAGGCCAGCATTGGCAACCGCCCCGGGCCCGGCTATCATCCGAGCTCGGAGGTGACGATGGTGCATGCTCGTTGCATCCTCGCCGTCGCGGCGGTCGGATCCGGGTTGCTTTGCCTCGGGTGCTCGCAGGACACGAGCCGCGATCCCGTTCCGACGGCCGGCGAGGAACTCCATGAGAAGGCAGCCGAGGGGCCCCAGAGCGACGGCCAGAACGCTCAGTGGTGGCGCGACGAGGCGATCCTCGCCGAGCTCCAGCTGACGGAGGATCAGCTCCGGGCGATCCACACGCTCATGGACGAGACCACGCGGCACGAGGCCGACCAGCGACAGCGGGAGAGGCAGCTGAGCATGAGCTACCTTCGAACCCTCGCGCAGGATCCGGTCGACCCCGCGGTGGAGGACAGAATCGGCGAACGGCTCATCGAGGTTCTGTCGGAACGAAGCCGCCTACGCATCGAGAATCTCCGGAGCGTTCGAGAGATTCTGACCGGAGAGCAGTGGCAGAAGCTGTGGGAAGTGGCGCCCCGGGCCCTCCAGATCGGTCGGTATCGGGTCGTTCGCGGTCCGAGGGTTTCGCTGACCGCTGAGCAACCTGACGGGACGACCACCACAGATCCCTGACCGGGACGACGCGAGATCGCCGGCCGAGACACCCCGTCGGGACGGCCTCCACGATCGCCTCGACCTCGCGCATCACCCGCACCGATTCCGGGTCCCTGAGGCGGGGCTTGCCAGGGTCGCAGCGGCGGTGTAACGTGCCCTCTCCGGCGAGAGGCGCCCCGCGCCTCAGCGGATCGACCTGGTCTCCGCCGTCGCCGGCCACCCGCGCCGGCAGGCGCACCCGCAAGGAGGCCATCCATGCCGAAGTCCGACGAGCTCATTGCCCTCGAAGAGCGCTACGGCGCCCACAACTACCACCCCCTCGACGTGGTCATCACCCGCGCCAGCGGCGCCTGGGTGTGGGACGTCGACGGCAAGAAGTACATGGACTGCCTGGCCGCCTACTCGGCGGTCAACCAGGGCCACTGCCACCCGCGCCTGGTCAAGGCCCTGGTCGAGCAGGCCTGCCGGGTCGCCCTGACGTCGCGGGCCTTCCGCAACGACCAGCTCGGCCGCTTCTGCCAGGAGCTGTGCGAGCTCACCGGCTTCGCCCGGATGCTGCCCATGAACACCGGCGCCGAGGCGGTGGAGACCGCCATCAAGGCGGCCCGCAAGTGGGGCTACACGGTCAAGGGCATTCCCGAGAACCAGGCCGACATCCTGGTCTTCGCCGGCAACTTCCACGGCCGGACCACGACCATCGTCAGCTTCTCGGCCGACCCCGAGTACCGCAACGGCTTCGGGCCCTTCACCCCCGGTTTCAAGATCCTGCCCTACGGCGACATCGAGGCCGTCAAGGCGGCTCTGAAGCCGAACGTGTGCGCGATCCTCGTGGAGCCGATCCAGGGCGAGGCCGGCATCGTGTCGCCGCCCCAGGGATTCCTGCGCCAGCTCCGCGAGCTCACGACCAAGCATCGCGTGCTGCTCATGACCGACGAGATCCAGTCCGGCCTCGGCCGCACCGGCACCCTCTTCGCGTACGAGCACGAGGGCGTCCGGCCCGACGTGGTCATCATCGGCAAGGCTCTGGCCGGCGGCATGTACCCGGTGTCGGCGATCCTCGCCGACGACGAGGTCATGGGGGTCTTCAAGCCCGGCGAGCACGGCTCGACCTTCGGCGGCAACCCGCTCGGCGCCGCAGTCGCCCGCGAGGCCCTCAAGGTGCTGGTGGAGGAGAAGATGGTGGAGCGCTCGGCCGAGCTCGGCGAGTACTTCATGCGCAAGCTCCGGGCCATCGACTCGCCCCACGTCGAGCTGATCCGCGGCAAGGGCCTGTGGATCGGCATCGTGCTCAAGGAGTCGGCGGGCGGCGCCCGGCGCTTCTGCGAGGCGCTCCAGCGCGAGGGCCTGCTGTGCAAGGAGACCCACCACACGGTGATCCGGGTCGCGCCGCCGCTGACCATCACCCGCGACGAGATTGACTGGGCGGTGGAGCGCTTCGCCAAGGTGCTGACCACGCTGTAGCCGCACCGAGGGCCGCCGGGCCCGGCTGCGCCGGACCGGGCGTCCCGGTCCGGGAGAGCGGCCCTGGAGCGCTGATCGCTGCCGCTGCCGGTGTCACTGTCCCTGATCGCTGTCCCTGCCGCTGGGTGCGTGGCCGAGCGTCCCGGAGCACCGGCCTTCTGGGCCGCCTTTGGCGTCCCAGCGACGATGAGCCGGCGCGGTCGCGCGGGGGTGACGGGGGAGGGCTGCGACCGCGCCGTCTCATCGAGCGGCGGCCTGCCTCGCAGCCGGAAGACCCTTTCCGGGGCGCGCTTCCCGGGGATTGCCAGGTTGGGCATTGTGCGGAGCGCGCTCTGGTCGGGAGGGGGCTGCCGGCACAATGCCAAACCTGGCACGTCCCGGGGGAGGCGCCGTGCCCGCGCGTCCCGGAGGGCGCTGGCCGCTGCCGCTGCCCCTGCCCCTGCCGCTGTTACGGCTTCGGGTGGAGGAGGCGCCAGGTCATGGCGCGGACCTCGTCGAAGAGGCGCAGCGCCGCGGCAGCTCGGCTGCGGTCGATGGCCCCGACCTCAACCAGCAGCTGGAGGTGGGTGTCGACCTCCTGGGCGGAGCCGTAGGCGACGCGCCAGTGGTAGGTGCGGTCCTTGCCGAATCGCCCGTGGCCCTCGGCGAGATTGGCGGGAACCGACGACGCCGATCGAACCACCTGATCCGCCAGCGTCCGCAAAGGAGCCGGCACCCGCATGACCAGGTGAATCGCGAGGCCCGCAGCCGCGAGCGCCTTGCGGTGGGCGACGAGGTGGCTGGAAGGGAGCGCGCTGGGCATGATCACCTCCGGGTCGTTCATGTCCCTCCTCCAGCCGCCGGGCCGGCGCCTGTCAAGGGTCGCCTCCGAGGCGACTTGTCGTGCCCTTGACAGGCG
>DATHSO010000051.1:0-41046 GCA_035464095.1 Candidatus Methylomirabilota bacterium
GAGATCCGCGCCGAGTACAGGACGCCCCGACGCTCGGCCTCGCGCTCGGCGGCTTCTCGCCGGGCCTTGCGCAGGGCGTCGCCGACGAGGCTCACGAGGGCCTCCCGCCGAGCTCGCGGGCGGCCCGCCGGACCTGCCAGTAGCCGAGCCGGTCGCGGCCCTCGACGTAGCCGCACAGCAGTGTCTTGTCGCAGACCGCGTTGATCAGCCGTGGCACCCCCTGGGAGTGGCGGTAGATCGCCCGGTACGCGGCCGGGGTGAAGCTCGGGCGGCCGTTGGATCCCGCCACCCGCAGCCGGTGCAGGACGTAGGCCTCGACCTCGCTGCGGTCGATGGGCTCCAGGTGGTAGCGGACCGTTATCCGCTGGGCGAGCTGGCGCAGGCTGTCGCCCTCGAGCATCCGCTTCAGCTCGGGCTGGCCCATGAGCACGATCTGGAGCAGCTTGCGGTCGTCGGTCTCGAGGTTGGACAGGAGCCGGACCTGCTCGAGCAGCTCGGGCGACATGTCCTGGGCCTCGTCGATGACCAGCACCACGTCGTGCTCGGCCCGGGCGCGCTCCAGCAGGTGCTCGTTGAGGCGCTCGGTGAGCCGGACCCGGTCGTTGCCGCGGTCGTCGAGACCGAGCTCGCGCAGGATCGAGCGCAGCAGCTGGATGCCGGTCATGACCGGGTTGAGGATCAGGGCGGTGTCGACCGCGTCGCCGAGCTCCTCGAGGAGGGCGCGGCACAGGGTGCTCTTGCCGGCGCCGACCTCGCCGGTGATCTGGATGAAGCCGGTGCGCTGGCTGATGCCGAAGACCATGTGCTCCCAGGCCTCGCGGTGGCGGCGGCTGAAGAACAGGAACCTCGGGTCCGGCGTGATGCTGAACGGTTGGACCGCGAGGTTGTAGAACTCAAGGTACATGGCGCGGTCGCCGATTGTACCGCGACAATTCGCGCAGCGAATTGTCAGGGCGCGGAAGCGCCCCACGCCGTGGTGCCGCCACTCTCGAAGCCGTCGGCGAAGAGCAGCGCTCCCGGGTCGAGGTAGAGCACCATGGCGTCGTGGTCCGAGGCGCGATCGGGAACCGTGTCGTCGCCGATCAGAAACCCCGGCGACTCGGCGTTGCCGCGGCCGTAGGCCTGTCCGGCCACGTACGGTCTCGCCGCGTGGTTGACGAGGGCGTGGTCGAGGACCTGCCGGGTGCCCCTGAAGAGGTACGAGAAGCGCTCGTCGGGGTCGACGTGGGCGATCGCATTCGCCAGGGTGGGGGAGGTGATCTCCGGGCCCGACAGGAGGTTGTGCTCCGGGGTGACCTCGCCCCGGATCTGACCGACGACGTCGACGTAGCCGTCGGTGAACTGGAAGGCGTTGAGGTCGCCGATCACTACCAGCGGGACCTCGGGCGTCGTGGTCTGGAAGGCCTGGACCTTGTCGGCGATGGACTGGGCCTGCTGGAAGCGCTTCTGGCGGGCGAAGTCGTCGAAGGGGTCGTCGACGCCGCTCAGGGACCGGGTGTGGTTGTTCATGACGGCGAGGTCGAAGCTCGCCGAGCCGTCGCCCACCCAGGTGCCCTCGAGCAGCAGGGGCGGGTGGTCGAAGAGCTTGTAGCCCCAGCCGACCAGGATGTCGTCGAAGCCGAGCTGGGTGACGGTCACCGACTGGACCGTGTCGCGCACCAGGTAGCCGACGTTCATGCCGAAGCTGTTGTTGCCCGGCACCAGGTGCGGGGTGTAGACGACCGTCGGGTCGATGGCCGAGATGTCGGCGGCGAGGCCGATCAGAATGTCCAGGTTCTCCACCTCCTGGACGCCGAGGACGTCGGGGGCCCGCAGGACGTCGAGGATGAAGCGCCGGAGTTTGACCTGACGGCGCAGGTACTGGTCGGTGGGGACGACCTCGTCCTGGGTCAGGGGGTCGTCGACGTCGTCGTAGTGGCGGAACATGTTGAGGGACGCGACGGTCACCTGGCCCGGCCCCATCGGCGGCACCGGCTCCACCACCGGCGGCCCGGGGGTGACGGCGACCGGCGCCGAGGCCCAGATCTCCCAGCCGCTGAACTCGTAGCCGAGGGGCCCGGTCGCTGCGTAGCTGTCGCCCGGCTTGGCGACCACGTTGGGCTGGCCGAGCCTGTCCGGGTCGACCTCGAAGACCTCGGGGTTGCCGTCGAAGATCGGGACCGTCGGCGGGAGCCCGACCATGCCGGGGTACTCGGCGCCGATCTCGCGGAAGGGCGTGGGTCCCGGGGTCGCGATGGCGTGGAACTCGGCCTGGGGGTCGGTGCCGAAGAACTGGGTCGGGCCGACCACGAGGCCGGCGGCGCTCACCACCATGCCCTCGAAGCACTCGTACTCGAGGGCGCAGCTCGGCGCGGTCGGGTCCGGGGATGGCGTCAGGGCGTCGAAGATCACCGGCGGCGGCATCGGCACCAGCCCGACGGCGACGCTGATGCTCAACGGCGCCTCGAGCTGGGTCATGCCGTAGAACTCGACCACGGTCCCGGTGACCTCGGTGGCGTAACCGAGGTGGAGGCCAGGGGGCACCGGGGAGCCGGTGTAGACGTACAGCCCCTCGGAGGTATCCGGATCGCCGTCGTCGAAACCGTCGACGGTCTGGAGAAAGAAGCCCTCGGGCCCGATCGCGGTGACCGCGGCGTCGACCGTGGTTACGGCGCTGCCCTCCAGGAGAGAGCTCTCCCCCGAGCCCTGGATGACGTGGATCGCCACCGGGTCGTCGTTGAGGATGACGCCGTCGCCGGTGCCGTCGAGGACCTGGGCGCCGGTGCCGGACACGTTGTCCACGACCACGAAGAAGCGCTCGTTGATCTCGCCGTCGAGGTCGCCGATCACCGGCACGTCGAAGGTGGTCGAGGTCGAGCCCTGGCTGATGGTCACCCCCGTCGCCGACGCCGCCGTGTAGTCGAGGCCGGCGACGGTGGCGGTGTCGTCGGCGGTGGCGACGTCGAAGGTCACGCCCCCCGCCGGGGCCGGCGAGGTCAGGCTGATGGTGAAGGTGAAGGTCGTGGTGCCGCCGTCGCCCTCGGGCCGCGACACGTCGTCGACGCTGACCCCGATGCCGCCGAGCAGGCCTCCGTTGGGGGTCGCCGCGAGCTCGTCGAAGGTGGCCGACAGGTTCTCGGAGGTCTCGTCGTGGCCGGTGGCGCCGTTGCCACCGGTGCTGGTTTCCGTGCCCTCGCCGGGGTCGGTGCGGGTGAAGGAGCTGCCGATGATGTGGCCGCCGGTCGCGGTCACGTCCTGGGTCGCGACAGCGGTGTCGGCCAGGTACGGCGTCGGGGTCGTGTCCGGGTCGGGGCCGTCGATGCTGACCCCGGTCTTGTCGACCGCCTCGGCCTTGTCGCCCCAGAGCACGTAGTCGAGGTCCTGAACCAGGTCGCTGCTGCCGTCCCAGCGGTAGAGCACCACGACCTCGCCGTCGTTGCTCAGGCCGCCCTGGCCGTTGACCGTGCCGGGCAGGGCCTCGCGCATGTCGGGGACCGGGTCCGGCGACGCGCCGTCCTCGAACAGCTCGTAGGTGGGAGCGGTGCCGTAGGTGGCGAAGAAGGCGTCAGAGCCTGCCATGGCCACGGTCTGGTACTCGCCGGGCCCGATGCTCGCCCCCGCAGGGAAGCGGGCATGGAAGTCGCCGAAGCCGCCGCCGCCGGCGGCCGCCGGGTCGCCGGTGACGACCTTGTAGTAGAAGCTCCCGCCCGGGGCGTAGGTGGCGTCCGTCAGGTAGACGTCCGACAGGTCCACGGACGCTCCCGTCGGGTTGAAGATCTCCACGAACTCGCCGGCCGTGGGAGTGACCACCACCTCGGAGACCAGCAGGTGATCGGCGGCGGCGGCCGGAAGGGCGAGGCAGGCGGCGACGACAGCGAGGCGCACGGGACGGGCGACGGACATGGCGGTGATCCTCCTGGGCCGGGGTCCGGGCGGAGCCGGCCCGATCTGACCGATGACGGCGGGCAGTGTAGCTCGCTCACGCCCGCTTCACACCGCCGCCTCCCACGACTCACCGCTCACGCGCTATGATCACCCCCTCGGGAGGGACGATGCAGCCGCGACTGAGGTTCCTGGACGACGAGCTCGTGGATCGGATCGTGGACGAGGCCCGCGAGGTGCTGGCCGGGGTCGGGGTCGAGGTCCAGCACGAGGCCGCCCGCGAGCTCCTGCTCGACCACGGGGCGAGCCGCGGATCGGGCCCGGATCGGGTCCTGATCCCCGGCGAGCTGGTGGACCGGGCCCTGGCGACGGCGCCGGCCTCGTTCGCGCTCTTCGACGCCGCCGGCGAGCGGACCCACGACTTCGCGGGCGAGGCGGTCCACTTCGCACCGGCGTCGTCGGCGATCCTGGTCCTCGACCCGGCCACCGGCGGGGCGCGGCCGCCAACCACCGCCGATTACGTCCGCTACGCCAGGGTCGTGGCCGGCCTGCCGGGACTGGCGGCCCAGAGCACGGCCTTCATCCCAGCCGACGTCGAGCAGCGGGTGGCCGACGCCTACCGGCTCTTCCTGAGCCTGCTCACCTGCCCCAAGCCGGTCGTCACCGGCGCCTTCTCGGCCGGGGGCTTCGCCCTGATGCACGAGCTCCTGGCGGCGGTGCGCGGGTCGGCGGAGGCCCTGGCCGAGCGGCCGCTGGCGGTGTTCTCGTGCTGCCCGACCTCGCCGCTCAAGTGGACCCACGACGGTGCGGCGAACCTCCTCGACTGCGCCCGCGCCGGGGTACCGGTGGAGATCGTGCCGGTGCCCCTGTCCGGCTTCATGGCCCCGGTGACCCTGACGGGCACCCTGGTCCAGCACACCGCCGAGGTCGTCAGCGGCGTCGTCATCGGCCAGCTCGCCCGGCCGGGAGCGGCGATGCTCTTCGGCGGCTGCCCGGCGATCTTCGACGTCCGCTACGAGTCGGCGCCCATGGGTGCGGTGGAGTCGATGATGCTCGCCGCCGGCGCCGCCGAGGTCGGCCGCCGCCTCGGCCTGCCCGCCCAGGGCTACGTCGGCCTCAGCGACGCCAAGGCCCTGGACGCCCAGGCCGGGCTCGAGACCGCCATGGGGGTGACCGTCGCCGCCCTGGGCGCCTTCGACAACGTGTCCGGGCCCGGCATGCTCGACTTCATCAACTGCCACAGCACCGCCAAGCTCGTGGTCGACCACGAGGTCTGCCTCATGGCGCAGCGACTCCGGCGGGGGATCGACCCACGGGCAGGGGACCGGACGCTGCCGCTGGTCGAGGAGCTCCTGAGCGAGGGTCACCTGCTCATCGCCGACCACACGCGGCGCCACCTGAGGGACGAGATCGTCTTCCCCGGGCCGGTCATCGACCGGGCGGCCCGGGCCCGCTGGGCTGCGGAGGGGTCGCGGACGCTGGGCGAGCGGGCCGCCGCCGAGGTCGAGCGTCTCGCGGCGGCGGCCCCGCCCTGCCCGGTTGGCGACGACGTCGCCCGCGAGCTCGAGTCGAGGATGCTCGCCGCGGCCCGGGCGGCGGGCATGGAGCGCCTGCCCGACCGGCAGTCGTGAGGAGATTTCCCCATGCAGGCCACCGCCGTCGCCCACCCCAACATCGCCCTGGTCAAGTACTGGGGCAAGGCCGACACCGCCCGCAACCTGCCGGCGGTGGGGTCGATCTCCATCACCCTGGACACCCTGACCACCACCACCGAGGTCCGCTTCGACCCCGGCCTCGAGGGCGATCGCTTCACCCTCGACGGTGGCCCCGCCTCGCCCGCCCGCTCGGCCCGGGTGCGCGAGTGCCTCGAGCTCTTCCGGCGCCGCCGGCCCGGCCTGCCCCCGGCCGAGGTGACCAGCTCCAACTCCTTCCCCACCGCCGCCGGCCTGGCGTCGTCGGCGTCGGGCTTCGCGGCCCTGGTGACGGCGGTCAACGCCGTCCTCGAGGCGCCCCTCGAGCTCGCCGAGCTCGCCGACATCGCCCGCCGCTGCTCCGGCTCCTCACCCCGGTCGCTGCTGGGCGGCTTCGCGGAGCTCGCCCTCGCCGGAGACGGCACCGAGCTGCGCCCCCTCCTCGGCCCCCGGGGCTGGCCCCTCGAGGTCGTCGTCGCGATCACCTCGGGCGCGCCCAAGGCGGTGGGCTCGAGCACCGGCATGGAGCACACCCGGACCACTTCGCCCTACTACCCGGCGTGGCTCGAGGCGTCGCCCGGAGACCTGGAGGGTGCGCGGCAGGCCATCGCGGGCCGCGACCTCGAGGCCCTGGCCGAGGTCGCCGAGGCGAGCTGCCTGGCCATGCACGCCGTCGCCATGGCGGCGCGGCCGGGGCTGGTCTACTTCAACGGGGCGACGATCGAGTGCCTCCACCGCGTGCGCGCCCTGCGCCGAGGCGGCCTCCCGGTCTTCTTCACCATCGACGCGGGACCGCAGCTCAAGGCGATTTGCGGGCCGCGCGCTTCCGACCGCGTCGCGGCGGCCCTGGCCGAGGTGCCCGGGGTGGTGGAGGTGCTGCGCTGCGGCCTCGGCGAGGGCGCCCGCGCGGTCGACCGATGACCCGATCCGGTTCGACGGTCTGCTCGGCGCCGGGCAAGCTCGTGCTGCTCGGTGAGTACGCGGTGCTCTTCGGCCACCCGGCGGTGGTCGCCGCGGTGAACCGGCGCGCCCGGGTCGAGGTGCGGCCCTCCGACGGTTCCCGGTGGCAGGTCGGCGCCCCCGGCTACGCCGAGGATCCCGTGGCCTTCGAAATCCGCGCCGACGGTGTGCGGTGGCTGGAACCGGCGGACGGGGACGTCGGCCGCTGGGCCCTTGTGGAGCAGGTGTTCGCCTGGCTGCCCTCCGCCGGGGTCGACCTTGCCGCCGGAGAGCCGGCCTCGCTCGTCCTCGACACCCGCGCCTTCTTCCACGACGGACCGGGAGGCCCGGCCAAGCTCGGGTTGGGCTCCAGCGCCGCCCTCGCGACGGCTCTTGCTGCGGCCCTGCTGCGTCGGGGCGGAGGCGCCGCACCGTCCCTCGACGCCCTGCTCGACCTCCACCGCCGCTTCCAGGACGGCCGCGGCAGCGGCGTCGACCTGGCGGCGGCCCTCGCGGGCGGGATCCTCGAGTACCGGCTGATCGCGGACGGTGCGACGGCCTCCGTCGAGCCGGTGACCCTCCCAGAAGGGCTCCACACGGTGGTCGCGTGGACCGGACGCTCCACCTCCACCGCCCGTTTTCTGGAGCGCCTCGACCGCTGCCTCGCGGACGGCGACCGGACGGTGGCCGACCTCATCGCCGGCCTCGGTGAAGTGGCCGGGGAAGGGGTGGCCCACCTTCGCGCCGGGTCCGTGTCCCGGTGGCTCGACGACGTCGACCGCTTCGTCGCCGGCCTCGAGGCCCTGGGCGAAGCCGCCGGCATCGACATCCTGTCCGAGGCCCACCGGGAGCTGCGGCGGATCGCCCGCGCCGCCGGGCTGCGTTACAAGCCGAGCGGGGCCGGTGGCGGCGACGTCGGCGTCGCCTTCACCGACGATCCCGGCGCCGCGGCGGTCTTCGCCGGCGCCGCGACCGGGGCCGGCTTCGACGTCCTCGGTCTGGGCTGGGACCCGGCGGGTCTGCGGTGCGACGGCGCCGAGGGTTGAGCCGGCGCTTGGGTCCGCCGCCGGTCCCGGGTATAGTCTGGGTCCTCGAGAGGGGGGTGGGTCGAGTCGCGAGCCGGTTCCGCGGCGGGCTCCGGGGACCGGCCGGACTGCGAGCCACGAGAGGATCGGTGATGTGAGCGAGTCCAAGATCCGGTCGTTCCACAAGCTGACGGTGGCCGAGCGGGTGCGCGCGGTGCGCGACCGCGGCCTGCTCTCGTCCCAGGACTACCGCGCCCTGCTGTCGGGAGAGAGCGTCCTCGACATCGCCAACGCCGACTCGATGATCGAGAACGTCATCGGCGTCATGGGCCTGCCCATCGGCCTCGGCCTCGACTTCCTGGTCAACGGCCGTGACTACGTGGTCCCGCTGGCGGTGGAGGAGCCGTCCATCGTCGCCGCCCTGAGCTCGGCTGCCAAGACCGCGCGCCTGGCCGGCGGCTTCGTCGCGACCAGTGGCGATCCCATCCTCATCGGCCAGATCCAGCTCGTCGACGTCCCCCACACGGCCAAGGCGCGCCAGGTCGTCGAGCGTCGCAAGGAGGAGATCCTCAACCTCGCCAACAGCCTCCACCCGCGGATGGTGGCCCGCGGCGGCGGCGCCGTCGACCTGGAGGTCATCCTCCACCCGGCCGGTCCCGACAACGTGGAGATGCTGGTCGTCCACCTGCTGGTGGACACCCGCGACGCCATGGGCGCCAACCTGGTCAACACCATGTGCGAAGGCGTGGCCTCGTACCTCGAGAGCCTGACCGGGGGCAAGGTCTTCCTGCGCATCATGTCCAACCTCGCCGACCGTTCCCTGGTCCGGGCCGAGGTCACCATTCCCCTCGAGCACCTGGGTCGCAACGGCTACGACGGCGAGCAGGTCCGCGACGGCATCGTGATCGCCAGCCAGTTCGCCGCCATCGACCCCCACCGTGCCGCCACCCACAACAAGGGGATCATGAACGGCATCGACGCCGTCGCCCTGGCCACCGGCAACGACTGGCGGGCCGTCGAGGCCGGCGCCCACGCCTACGCCGCCCGCGGCTCCCGCTACACGTCGCTGTCCCGGTGGCGCCGCACCGACGACGGCGCCCTGCACGGGGAGATCGAGCTGCCGATCCAGGTCGGCATCGTCGGCGGGCCCCTCGAGTCGAACCCGTCGGTGGCGGTCAACCTGCGCATGACCCGGGTCGAGACGGCCCGCGAGCTCGCCGAGCTCATGGCCGCCGTCGGCCTCGCCCAGAACTTCGCGGCCCTGCGCGCCCTCGCCACCGAGGGCATCCAGCGCGGCCACATGACCCTGCACGCCCGCAGCGTGGCCAGCGCGGCCGGCGCCACGCCGGAGATCTTCGACACCGTCGTCGAGCGGCTGGTGGAGTCGGGCGAGATCAAGGTCTGGCGGGCCCACGAGGTCATCGACGAGATCCAGGCCCAGCTCGGCCGGGGGGAGGGGCTCGAGGCCGATGCCGAGACGGCGGCCGGCCATGGGAAGATCATCCTGTTCGGCGAGCACGCGGTGGTCTACGGCAGCCGTGCCATCGCCGCCCCGGTTCCGCTGGCGGTGCGCGCCCGGGTCGCCGACGGCGACGAAGGGGTCTGGCTGGTGGTGCCGCGCTGGGGGGTGGAGCACCGCCTTCGCTCCGACCCGAGCACCCGGACCTCCTTCGAGGAGCCGGCGGCCTTGATCCTCGAGCACCTGGGCCTCACCGACCGGCCCATGCGGATCGTGGTCTACCCCGAGCTGCCCCGGGCGATGGGCCTCGGCGGCTCGGCGGCGGTGGCGGTGGCGATCATCCGCGCCCTCGACCGCCACTTCGGGCTCGGGCTGTCGGACGACGAGGTCAACGCTCTCGCGTACCGATGCGAGTGCGTCGCCCACGGCACGCCCTCGGGCATCGACAACACCGTGGCCACCTTCGGCCGGGCCCTGCTGTACCGGCGCGGCGACCCGCCGACCATCGAGCCCCTCGAGCTCGCGGGCCCGATCGAGATCGTCATCGGCCTGACCGGGGTCGAGAGCCTGACCGCCAAGATGGTGGCCCGGGTGCGGGCCGGCCGCGAGCGCAACCCCGACGTCTACGACACCATGTTCAAGGGCATCGACGCCCTCACCGGCCAGGCCCTGGAGGCCCTCAAGCGCCACGACTTGGAGCGGCTCGGCGAGCTGATGAACGTCTGCCAGGGGCTGCTCAACGGCCTCCAGGTGTCGAGCTGGGAGCTCGAGGAGCTGATCCAGATCGCCCGCGAGAACGGGGCTCTCGGCGCCAAGCTCACCGGCGCCGGCGGCGGCGGCTCGATGATCGCGCTCTGTCCCGGCACCTCCGAGCGGGTCGCCCGCGCGATGCAGGAGGCCGGGTACCAGGCCATGGGGATCCGGCTCGGCTGAGCCCGTCGCGTGCCGGAGACGCGCCATCGCAGGTTGAACCGCGAAGATCGCGAAGGAGCCGCGAAGGCCGTCGCATCATCGCAGTTCAGAGCCATCGCAACCATCGCATTTCAAAGCCATCGCAGCCATCGCGGTTCGACGCAAGGGCCGCCAATCAAAGAGACCATTACGACGGTCGGAGCCTCCCCGGACAGGCTGGTGTCAGCGGTGCCTTCCTTGGTATCACGTTTCGAGTTGGACCACGGAGACGACGCGGCGTTAACCAACAGGATGAGCTCGCTTTGCTTTGTGTCCTCCGCGACCATCCCGTTGACCTGCGACGCTTCGATGTCTCTGCGCATCTGCGTTTCGTCGCGATGCTGCGATGGCGCGATGGCTTTAATCTGCGATGGCTGCGATGCCTTGGCGGCCTTTGCGTTGAATTGCGATGGCTGCGATGGTGCGATGGCCTTCCGCCTTTCGTGCTTTGCGATCTTGGCGGTTCAACCTGCGATGAGGCGATGTCCCAGCTCGAGCCGGTAGAATCCGGGCAGAGCCATGGCCGCCGTCGAGCTCACCTCCGCGCTGCGCCGCGAGTACGAGGCGTTGTTCGCCACCTGCCGGATCCGGCCCGAGCGCTGGGCCGAGGTCGACCATGTGGTCGACGGGCTGCTCGCCGGTCGGGAGCGCTACCGCGCGGCCGGCTGCGAGGTCGGGGTCCCGTGGCCGGTGGTGGGGGCGCTCCACAGCCTCGAGGCGAGCCTCGATTTCGAACGCCACCTCCACAACGGCGACCCGCTGAGCGGCCGCACCGTGCACGAGCCGGCCGGCCGGCCGGTGGCCGGCTCGCCGCCGTTCAGCTGGCACGCGAGCGCTGTCGACGCCCTGCGAGCGAGCGGGCTGAGCCGCGGGCGGGACTGGGGCCTCGCCGCGACCCTGTACCGCCTCGAGCGCTACAACGGCTGGGGCTACCGTTTGCACCACCCCGAGGTGCTCTCGCCGTACCTGTGGAGCTTCTCGGACCACTACCAGCGCGGCAAATACGTGGCCGACGGGAGCTGGTCGGCCGCCGCCGTGTCGAGGCAGCCCGGCGCCGCGGTGCTGCTGCGGCGCCTGGCCGAGCGCGGCGAGGTGGCCTTCGACGAGATCCCGGTCGGGCCCCTCATCCCGTACTCGGACGCGGGGGCGGCGCCGCGCGCCGACGATCTCCAGGCCTTCCTCAACACCTTCCCGGGGATCCGGCTGCGGGTGGACGGCTGGCCGGGGCCGCGCACCTCCGCTGCCTTCCGGGTCGTCTTCGGCCGCTACCTCCACGGCGACCCCCGCGATACAGGCTGAGCCGGAGAGGACATCGCAGCATCGCATTTCAACGCAACGGCGCAAAGGCGCGAAGGCGCAAAGCCATCGCACCATCGCAGCATCGCAGGTACCGCAGAAAGGCGCAGAGCCATCGCAACATCGCGGGTCACGGCCATCGCAGGGCGTCGCGGAGGCATCGCTGGTCGCTGCCGCTGCCGCTGCCGCTGGTTGCTGCCGCTGCCGCTGTCGCTGGTTGCCGGTGCTGCTTCGGGCACGGACGCGGGCGCGGACCCGGACGCGGGAGAGGAGGCACCGACTGCGAGACGTCTGCGGGGAGCCCGGACTCCGCGGTTCCTGCTACCCTTGGCCCATGCTGTCCATGGAAGCCGTCGACCACCTGCTGCTGGAGTCCGCCTCGGTCAACCGCGACGCCCGCCTGGTGGAGGTGCGGGTCGGCCCTTACTGGTCGGTGGTGCAGACCTCCTGCGGCACCGGCCTGGCCTCGACCCTGAGCAGCGAGGGCCACATTCACGGTGAGAAACCGATTGCCGGCGCCGGATCCCTCCACCGGCTGGCGCCCATCGAGCTCGCCGAGAGGATCCGCTCGACCTCGCCGCCCGAGGCCGCCGTCGGCCTGGCGGCGGTCAACGCCCTGCTCGGGCCGCCGGAGGGGCGGATGACCGAGCACAACGCCGCCGACGTCCTCGCCGAGCGCGGCCGCGGCAAGCGGGTGGCCATGGTCGGCCGCTTCCCCTTCGCCGACCGCCTCGAGGCGGCCTGCGGCGAGCTCTGGGTCTTCGAGCGCGGCGACGGCCGCCGGCCCGAGGACCTGGACGAGGACATGTTCGAGGAGCTGCTGCCCCAGGCCGACGTGGTCGCCGTGACCTCGACCACGATCATCAACCGGACCCTGCCCGGGATCCTCGGCCGCGTCAGGCCCGACGCCTTCCTCCTGCTGCTCGGCCCGAGCACGCCGCTGGCGCCGCGGCTCTTCGGCCTCGGAGTCGACCTGCTCTGCGGCACCGTCGTCGTCGATCCCGAGGCGGTGCTGCGCGCCGTCGAGCAGGGCGCCGTCACCGGCCAGATCACCGGGGTCCGCCGGGTCAGCCTTTGGCCGCGATGAACACCGCGTGGGTCATCGCAGCCATCGCAGCTCAACGCAAAGGCGCAAAGGCGCGAAGGCGCAAAGCCATCGCAGCCATCGCAGTTCAACGCAAGCGCCGCGAAGGACGCAAAGGAGCTACAAAGGCCATCGCAGCATCGCATTTCAAAGCCATCGCATTTCATCGCAGCATCGCAACTTAACGCAGAGGCGCAGAGACGCAGAGGCGCAGAGCCATCACACCATCGCAAGCCGAAGCCATCGCAGCCGCCGCACCGTCGCAGTTCATCGCAGAGGTGCGGAGGAGCAGAGTCATCGCAGTTCTTTGGTGAGGGATAAGGTGTTGAGATGAGATGCGACGAGGAGCTGAATCTGCCCGAGAATCGGGTGAGTAAGGTGGTTCTTGATTGCGATGAATGCGATGGGCTCGCGGGGGTGGTGCTGGCGGGAGGGGAGGGGAGACGATTCGGTGGCCCCAAGGCGTGGGCGAAGCTGCCGGACGGCCGCACTTTCCTCGAGGCCTGCGTCGCGACCCTGGCCGGGGCACGGCCGATCGTCGCGACCCTGCCGCCGGGCTCGGAGGATCCTGGGATCGCCGGCCTCGAGGCCTTGGCGTTGCCGCGGCCCGGCCTCGACATGTTCGCGTCCCTGCGGCTGGGCCTCGAGCGCGTGCTCCACGACGAGGACTGGCGCCGTGTCGCGGTCCTGCCCGTGGACCACCCCCTGGTCCGGCCGGCCACCGTGGCCGCCCTCGCCGCCGCCGAGGGACGGGCGGTAATCCCGAGCTTCCGCGGCAAGCACGGCCACCCGGTCGTCGTCGACCGCGAGACGGCGCTCGGGATCGTGAGCGGCGAGCTTCCCGGGCCGACCCTGCGCGAGGTCCTCGCCGCCGCCGGCCCCTCGACCCTGCCCGTCGGCGACCCCGGCGTCACCGCCAACTGCAACACCCCCGACGCCCTCGCCGCCGCCTGGACCGCGTGTCTTGTCACCCGCCGAGGCCGATGCTAGAGTACGCTCCGCGCCAACGTAGCTCAGGGGTAGAGCAAGTGATTCGTAATCACTAGGTCGTCGGTTCAAATCCGACCGTTGGCTCCAGAAAGCAAACGACTTGGACGCCGGCCTCGGGCCGGCGTCGTGCTGTCGGGGCCACCAGGGGGCCAACGAAACGCCCAGCGCGAACGACGGTTCGAGCCCTTGCGACCTAGGTGCGGGCGGCGGCTGTCTCGACCGGCATCGCCAGGTACTCGTGGATGAGGCGGACGGCGGCCGAGCCCTCGCCCACGGCGGCCGCGATCCGTTTCACGGAGCCAAGGCGCACATCACCGGCGGCGAACACGCCGGGCATGCTCGTCTCGTAGGGAAGCGGCGGGCGCCGCGAGCGCCGCGGTCCCTCCGTCTCCAGTAGATCGTTTCCGGTCAGGATGAACCCGTTGCGATCGCGGGCCACAGCGCCGTCCAGCCAGCCAGTGTGGGGACTGGCGCCGATGAGGACGAAAGTTGCCGCGGTCGGGATCTTTCGCTGCTCACCGCTCACCCGGTTGCGGAGGACGATCCGCTCGAGCGTGTGCTCGCCCTCGGCGCCCACGATCTCGGTGTTCACCAGGACCTCGACGTTGGGCAGGCGCCGGATCAGCTGCACCAGGTAGTCCGACATCCCCGTGCTCAATGACTCGCCCCGGATCACGAGGGTGACCTCGCGGGCGCTCTTGGCCAGGTGCGTGACGGCCTGACCGGCCGAGTTGCCGCCGCCGGCCACGACCACCGCCTTGCCGCCCAGGACGATCCCGGACTCGGTGCCGGCCGAATAGAACAGGCCTCGACCGACGTACTGCTCGAGGGCTGGGTCCTCCAGCCGGCGGTAGGCGGCGCCGGTGGCGATCAGGACCGAGCGGGCCGTGATCCGGCGGCCGTCCGACAGGTGCAGGATGCGGTCGTCGCCGTCGGGTACCAGGCGGTCCACCTCTCGCGCCAGCACGTACTTGGCTCCGAAGAGCCAGGCCTGCTGGTGGGCGCGACGGGCCAGCTCGGCGCCGCTGATCCCGCGCGGAAAACCCAGGTAGTTGCGGATCAGCGAGCTCATGCCCGCCTGACCGCCGATGGCCTCTCGCTCCACAACGAGCGTCCGCAGACCCTCCGACGCTCCGTACACGGCCGCGGCCAGACCGGCCGGCCCCGCGCCAACCACGGCCACCTCGCAGCTGCTCTCCTCCAGGTCCGAAGCGCCCAGCTCATCGGCCAGCTCCGCGTTGGACGGATTCACCAGGTAGCGGCCTTCGCCCACCACCACCACCGGTCCCTCGTGGCCGTCGGCTCCCACCTGTCGCAGGAGCTGTTGGCCCTCTTCTGAGTTGTCGACGTAGAACCCGTGCGGCACGCCGTTGCGCTGGAGCAGGTCGCTGATCTCGTGCGACCGCGGCGAGGGGTCGCCGCCCACCACGCGCACCAGCTCCATGCGCGGCCCGTTCTGCCGGGTCCAGTCGGCCAGGAACTCGCTGACCACCGGATAGAGATGGACCTCGGGCGGCGACCAGGGCTTGAGGATGTAGTTCTCGATCTGGCCGTAGGCGCAACCTTCGAGGATCGCCGTGTTGGCGCGGCGGTCGCCCCAGCCCACCAGCAGCGCGCGCTGAGCCCGCGGGTGCATGACGTGGGCTTCCTCCAGGAACGCTCGACCGGTCATCTCGGGCATCCACTGGTCGGCAATGAGCAACGCCACGGCCTCTCCGTCGTCGCGGATCCTGACCAGATCGTCCAGCGCTTCCCGCGGGGACACGTGGGAGATGACACCGTAGTCCGCTCCGAAGCGCCGGCTGATGGCATTCATCATCGCGGTCAGGGACGCGAGCCGGTCGTCGACAATCACGATGATGGGTCGGGTCACGATCGCTTCCTTCGCAGGCTCCGACGCGGCGCCGATGCGAATCGCGCAGGAGCACGGACGACCCCGGTCTGGGCTCTTGGTTCGCTCAAAGAAGATACCCGGACTCAATATAACAGCAACACGGCGAGGAATCAAGTCGAAAGGTGCCCGAAAGGTGGCCGGCACGCCACACCGCCGTGACCGGCGAGATAACCGGTTCGTCTCGGTGGCATGGTCGGCGGTCGGGAGTGGGATCGGGGCCGAAACAGGCGCGGACGCTGGATGCTGCCTCCGATCCGTGATCATCGATCCCCGGTCAACGCAGATTGCCTCTCGCCGGCGGAGTCGAACAGCCGCGGCGTTGTACCATTGGGCTCGACATGGACTTCGAGCGGGTGCTGGCGATGATCGGTGAGCACTTCGAGGCGACCGGCGAGCCCTTCGGCGTCGTCGGGGCGCTCGGGGTGGCGGCGCACGGGTTCGGGTACTTTCGCCGCTACGGCCTGGAGGCGCTCCTTGAGCGGCTCGACTGACCGCCCCGGGATGCTCGACCTCGAGCGGGACCTCCCGACCACCGCCGAGGACGTCGAGGCCCTGCGCCGTGTGGCGGGTCGGCCGGTCGTGACCGAGCCGGCCGACGCGAACCGCCTCCGCGACCCCTTCTGGAGCCTGGAGAAGGCCCTCGAGTCGAGGTTCTTTCGCGACACCGACCAGCCTTTCGAGCTGTGAGAGCTGCAGCTCACCGCCGCCGCTGATCGACACCTTCTTCCGAGGCCTCGGGTCCGCTTGGAAGCCGGGCTATAATCCGGTCTCGGTCGAACCCGAAGTCGAGAGGAGAGGACGATGAGGCGAACTGTCGTCGCGATCATCGTTGTCGTTGCGATGGCGGGCGCCAGCGTCTCCATCGCGGCCGAACGGGCGGACCTGGTTTCGGAAGCGACGGTCCCGGCCTTCCCAGGCTCGCCCGATGCCGTCGCGGGTGTCGTGGAGAGCTGGGGCTTCGAGGCCGACGAGGGCTTCGCCCCCGGGTTCGTCGGCGGCCAGGCCGGCTGGGTCGCCTACGCGAACTCGACCGTCGAGCCGCACGTCGACACCGCGCACCCGCGTTCGGGAGCGCAACACCTGCGAATCTCGTGGGATCCGACCCCCGGTGTGGTGTGGCCCGGGGTCAAGAGCCCCTACGTGCCGGACCTGGTGGCCGACGCCAGCACGATGTCGGTGTGGGTCGCGATCGGTGCCGTCGGCGGGGCGGAGTACGAGGTGATCCTGACATGCGGTGCCGACCAGACGATCAGCGCATGGGTCGTCTTCGAGGCCGACGGCGACATCAGCGTGCTCGACAACCCCAACTGGGTCTGGATCGACACCGGCTTCGACTGGACACCCGGGGCGTACGCGAAGCTGGCGATCGACATCGACCCCGTCGGGGACTCGATAACCTACTGGTACGGAGGGACCTCGATCTGGACCTGCGGCGTGTTCGATGGCGCGTTGATCGAGCAGGTCCATTTCAACAGCAACAACTCGCAGAACGGCGAGCACGCGGACTTCGACGACCTGGTCATCGATCGCGGCGAGCTGGTTCCGGTCCGCCACCGCTGGAGCTTCACGAACGACGGCTCCGATTCCGTCGGAGGCGCTCACGCGAGCCTGTACAACGGCGCCTCGGTGATCGGCGGCGCGCTGGTGTTCGACGGCGTGAACGCCTTTGCCATCCTGCCCATCGCCGACACCCTGGACGACCTGACCGACGTCAGCGTGGAGATGTGGGCGACCTGGCGCGGCTGGGAGTCCTGGGAGCGGTTCTTCGACTTCGGCACCGGGACGACCGTCAACTGGTTCATGACCCCGAGTGCCGGCGACACGGGCAGGCCGCGAGTGGCGATCACCACCGGCGGCAACCCGGGCGAGCAGCGCACCGACTCCGACGAGCCGTTTCCCCGTCACGAACTGACCCATGTGGTGTTCACCCTCGACGGTGACGGCGCCGCCGAGCAGGCGAAGCTCTACATGAACGGGTCTCTGGTGGGCTCCAGCCACTTCAGCTCGCCCCTCGACCCGGCCGAGCTCGGCCCCCTCACCGACCTCTGGCTCGGGCGCTCGCAGTACTACGTCGACCCCTACTTCGACGGCTCCATCGACGAGCTCGTCATCTACGACGGAGTGCTCTCCCAGGCCGAGGTTGTCGAACACTACCGGACCTTCGTTTTCGCCGACGGCTTCGAGTGGGGCAACACCGATCGCTGGTCGGCAGCCTCTCCCTGAGGGGTCTGCGCGAGCTCTCCTTCTACCGCGACCACTCGGGGCGCGAGGTCAGCGTCCTGATTCCGTCGGCGGGGCGGTTCGCGCCGGTCTTGTCTTCGCGTCGGATGTGCGCTACCCTCCGCGCATTCCAAGATTGGGTCGCGATACCAAAAAGAAAGAACCCGGGAGGATGATCTTCCATCAGAGAAAGGACGCAAGCATGAACCTCACGGACATCCTCAACCAGGTCGGTGGTCTGCAGTCGATGGCGAGCGAGCTCGGCATCTCCGAGAACCAGGCCCGGCAGGGGGTCTCGGCCCTGCTGCCGGCGATCCTCGGCGGCTTCAAGAAGCAGGCCGCGGCCCAGCCCACGGGCCTCGAGGGCCTCGGCGGGCTGCTCGGGCAGCTCGGCGGCGGAAGCCTGCTCGACGACCTGCTGGCGCCGAAGCCGACCGACGTGAGCCGCGGCAATAATGTGCTCGGCCAGATCTTCGGTTCCAAGGACGTGAGCCGGACCGTGGCCAACCACGCCTCCGCGTCGACCGGGCTCGACTCGGGCCTGCTCAAGAAGATGCTGCCGTTGCTGGCAATGGCGGTGGCCGGGTTGATGGCGAAGGGCGGCTCCGCCCAGGCACCCGCCGCGAGCCCTCAGCGCGGCGGCCTGGGCGGCCTGCTCGGAGGCCTCGCGGGCTCCCTCGGGGGCGGTCGGCGCTCCGCTGGCGGGGATCTCCTCGGCGGCCTCGCCTCGATGCTCGACGCCGACGGCGACGGCAACCCGCTGGACGACATCCTCGGCGCGATGGGGCGCTGACCGGAAGGCGGCATTCAGCGGCAGCGGCTGAGGCAGCGATCAGCAAACAGCGATCAGCGACCAGCAACCACGGATCAGCGGCAGCAAGCAGCGATCAGCGAACAGCAACCAGGGATCAGCGGCAGCAACCGGCGACAGCGACCGGCCCCGGGTCCGGGTCCGGACGCTGATCTCTGCCGCTGACCCTGATCACCGTCCCTGCTCGCTGGTTGCTGTCCCTGAGCTCTGACGCTGATTGCCGCCCCTGATGACTGTCGCTGCCACTGATCTCGAGGCTGTTCCCCGAAAGAAAAACGCCACCGGTTGCCCGGTGGCGTCGAGTGTTACGGGCCGAGTGGGAACTAGAAGCGGCGGGCGACGGCAAGGCCGAGGCCGAGGCCGAGGGCGAGCAGGCCGGCGAGACCGACCAGCGGCAGCTGGCTGCCGGTCTTGGGCAGCATCGGGGCCGGGGCCGGGGCTGGAGCGGGAGCGGGCTTCGGCGCTGGAGCAGGAGCCGCGGCCGGCTTCGGAGCGGGCTCGGGCGCGATGCCGGCGACCCTCATCTCCTCCTCGGTCATCAGCGAGGTTTCCCTGTGCACGATATGCGCGGTGACACGGTCGCCGCCGGCGAGGGACTCGATGGGCACCGGCTGGCCGTCCTTCAACACGACCCAACCTTCGGGAATGCCGGTGATCTTGTGGAGCTGACGGTTTTCGTCGCGGTAGATCACGGTCTGGCCGATGCGCTGCACGATCGTGGCGCGGCGGATCTCGGTGGTTTTGACGGTCTCGGGCACGGTGGTGGTGGTGACGGTCTGGGTCAGGATCGTGCCGGGCTTGAGCTGGTCGACGGTCAGCATCTGGCCATTGACGTCGAACTTGAAGTCGGCCGGCACGTCGAACAGCTGGGTGGTGCCGTCGGTGAGCTCGACGAGGAGCTGGTTATTGCTGACGTGGAGCACCTTGCCCTGGCGGACCTCGGTGGTGGTGGTCTGGGCGGTGGCCGCGCCGGCCACCAGCGCCACGACCGCGATCAGGATCGCGACTCGGTTGATTTTGGAGTGCATCTCGTTCCCCCTCTTCGTGTCTTTCCGGTTGGTAATATCTCGTGCCTCGGAGCGCTCTGGTCCCTTCTTTGGGCTGATTCGCCTCAGGTCGGTTCCGTCACTGCGAGTCACGATGCTTCCTGCATTTTCATATACAACGCAGGCAGGAGAGTTGGGAATTTCCGTTCTGCGCAGTGGAAGGTAAATTCCAGATGAACCGCCGCACGGGCAAGATCAGGTGTCAGGTCAGCAGCTTGCGAAGCAGGCCGCGGCCCAGCCTACGGCCCCGAAGGTCTCGGCGGGCTCCTCGATCAGCTCGGCGGCGGCGGCCTGCTCGACGAGCTGCTGGCGCCGACGCCGACCGACGTGAGCCGCGGCAACGACGTCCTCGGTCAGATCTTCGGCTCCAAGGACGTCAGCCGAACCGTGGCCAACCCTGCCTCAGGGTCGACCGGCCTGGACTCCGGGTTGCTCAAGAAAGATGCTGCCCCTGATGGCTGTCGCCGCAACTGATCGTGAAGCTGTTCCCCGAAACGAAAAACGCCACCGGTTGCCCGGTGGCGTCGAGTGGTACGGGCCGAGTGGAAACTAGAAGCGGCGGGCGACGGCGAGGCCGAGGCCGAGGCCGAGGGTGAGCAAGCCGGCGAGGCCGACCAGGGGCAGCTGGCTGCCGGTCTCGGGCAGCGCGGTCGAATGGGCGGGTGCCGGGGCCGGTCTCGAAGCCGCCCTCGGGGCGGGCGCGGGCTTCGCTGCGGGCGCGGGCTTCGCTGCCGGCGCGGGCTTCGGTGCCGTTGCGGGCGCGGTCCCGGCGAGCGCCACCTTCATCTCCTCCTCGGTGACCATCGTGATGTCCTTGTGGACCAAGTACGCGGTCGCCCGGTCGCCGCCGGCGAGGGCTTCGATGGGCACCGGCTCGCCGTCGCGGTACACGATCCAGCCCTCGGGGATCCCGGTGACCATGTGGATCTGGCGGCGCTCGTCGCGGTAGATGACGGTCTGACCGATACGCTGCACGATCTCGGCCTCGCGGATCTCGGTGGTCTTGACGTACTCGGGAACGGTCGTGGTGGTGACGGTCTGGGTCAGCACCGTGCCGGGCTTGAGCTGGCTGACGGTGAGCTTTTGGCCGTCGATGTTGAACATGAAGTCGGCCGGAACTTCGAAGAGCTGGGTGCTGCCGTCGGTCATCTCGACCAGGACCTGGTTGCCGCTGACGTAGAGCACCTTGCCCTGCTGGACCTCGGTGGTGGTCTGGGCCGCGGCCGCTCCGGCTACGAGAGCCACGACAGCGATCAGGACTGCGACACGGTTGATCTTGAATAGCATTCTTTCCTCCTGTCTCACTCGTCGGTCGGTTGATGGTGTGCGCCTCGACGTTCCTTGCGTCGCTCGCACGAAATCCGCGTGGTTTCAGGAAGGCACCACGATCCACGGGATGCCTACCTTTCCTGGGTACCTCTAGAATCTAGTCCCGTGATCGCCCGCCGTGAAGCGCACTTTCTACCCGAATGCAGCGCCGCAGACTGAGTAGGAACTACGGGCTGCTCGGAGGTAGAAAGTGCTCTCTCCCGACCACTCGCCGGAGGGCTGCCAACAGGGAGATTCCTGGGGGAATGGAAAGGAAGGGGAGAGCCATGAGCACCAGTACGTTTATCTGGGTATCAGGTAATCTCAACAACGAGGGCGGATTCGGGAAACTCGAGCCTTCGCGTGCGCTGATCCATTCAGGCGCGGAGGCGGCGCGTGCGAACGGAACGCGCCCGCCCGACAGGCGACCGCTGCGGGCTACCGGGCTGCGCCGGAGACCATGGCGGGCACCATGCCGGGGGCGACGGCGAAGGGTCGGTCGAGGCCGGCGATGACGGCGTCGTCGCGGTCGTAGGGGTCGCGGAAGAAGTAGGCGGTGCCGTCGGCCTCGACCTCGACGGTCCAGTAGAGCAGCATCACCGGTAGGGGCGTCGGCAGGCGAACCGTAGTGGTCTCGCCCGAGGCGATCACGGCGTCGATGCGGGCCCGGTCCCAGCCGCTGCCCTCGAGCACCAGCTCGGTGAGCGTGAGCGGGTCCTGGACCCGGATGCAGCCGTGGCTGAAGGCGCGCTCGGCGCGGGCGAACTTGCTCTTGCTGGGGGTGTCGTGGAGGTAGACGTGGTAGGGATTGGGGAACATCAGCTTGACCACGCCGAGGGAGTTGTCGGGGCCGGCGTCCTGGCGGACGGTGTAGGGGAAGGGGCCGGAGAGGTCGAGGGTGGACGGGTCGATCTCGCGCCCCTGGCGGTCGAGGATCCGCAGGCGCTCGGCGGGCAGGTAGCCCGGGTCCTTGCGGGCGGCGGGCAGCACCTCGTTGCGCAGGATTCCCGGCGGCACCGTCCAGGTCGGGTTGAGCACCACGTAGCGCATGAGGTCGGTGAAGACCGGCGTCTGGTGGTAGGGCGTGCCGACCTGGACCCGCGTGCGCCACGCCACCTCGCGGTTGCGCACCAGCCACAGGTCGAAGCCGGCGATGTTGACGATCAGCACGTTGTCGCCGACGTCGCGGAGCACCCACCGGATGCGCTCGAGGTTGGCCCGGACCTGGTCGATGCGGTGGCGGACCGGGACGTCGAGCTCGGCGAGAGTCCGGCGGCCCACCTTGCCGTCGGCCTCGAGGGAGTGGCGGGTCTGGAAGCGGCGGACGGCCGCGTCGGCCGCCTCATCGAAGAGCTCGGGATCGACGGCCGGGTCCGGTGGGAGGTCGCCGGAGATCTCGAGGCGTTGTCGCAGGGCCGCCACTCGAGGGCCCGTCGAGCCGAGCTCGAGGGTCGGGCCGGCCTCGATCGTCGGCCAGCCGCCGGAGGTCTCGATGGTGCGGTAGCGGGCGAGGAGGTCCTGCAGACGCCGGTAGAAGAGGGTCTGGGGCGCGGCGGCGATCAGCCCGGCCGCGACGGTCCCGGCGTCGAGCTGGCGGGCCACCCAGGCCACCGGGTCGGCGACCCCGAAGCTGCGCTCGAAGTTCCACTGCGGGTGGAAGTCGTTGGGCAGCAGCTTGCCGAAGTGGAGGGTGAAGGCGAGCCGAGCGAAGGCGTCGGTGAGCAGCAGGTCGAGGTCCTCGCCGGCAAGCGTCCCGTCGCCCGGGCGAACGCCGGCGGTCCAGAGCCTTTCGATCGCCCGGTGGTGGTAGTCCTCCGGGTCGAGCCCGTGGGTCTCGGCGCCGGCGACCGACGTCATCAGCTCCTCGACCATCGTCGGCCTCCGCCACATGGGCTGGAAGCCGTTTCGTGCGTAGAGCTCGGTGATGAGCCCGGAAGCTGCCAGGAGCTCCCCGGCGGCCCGGCCGCCGTCAGCCAGGTGGAGCGTCTCGACGCGCAGGCGCAGACGCTCCTCGGCGGGCAGGTCGGTGGTGACCGCGGCCGAGACAGGCGCCGCCAGACCGGCCAGCAGCACGACGACGGCGAGGCGGATCCCGAGCATCTGAAGCACCCTCGGAGCTAACGTCCGGCGGGCTCGGGGCTCGAGCTCCCACCGGAGTCGCCGAGCGCGGCTGACGGCCGGGACCGTCGCCCGTCGCCGATTACGCCGGCGAGGAAGTCGGAGGACGACAGCCACGACGCGTCGGGGTAGTAGATCCACAGCAGCGACCCGCCCGAGATGGCGTCGATGAGGCTCTCGGCGATCTCGGGGCGCACGGCCGGACAGCCCCAGCTGCGACCCATCCGGCCGAGCCTGGCCTGCCGGCGGGACACGTAGTCGGCGCCGTGCACCACGATGGCCCGGCGGCGCGCGGCGTCGTTGAACCCGGGCTCGAGTCCGTCGAGACGGAGCGACCGGCCGTGGCGGCCGACGTAGGTCTCGGCGGTGCGGTAGAGGCCGAGGCTCGACATTCTGGTGTGCTCGCGGTTCGAGAACGAGAGCACCTTGACGAGGTCGCCGCCGGTGCCGCGGGGCGAGCCCATCCCGTGCGCGACCCACTCGTGGAAGAGCACCTCGCCGGTCGACATGTCGAGGACCCACAACCGCTTGGCGTAGGACGGCAGCTCGAGGTCGACGACCGTCATCCGGGGCCGGGTCACGAAACCCTGTGCGTCGGCCGCGAGGTAGGCGTGCAGGGCCAGGTCGTAGACTTCCGGGCGGAGATCGGGGGGCGGGTTCGACGAGCGGGGTCCCGGGCTCCGGCCGGAGCCGTGAACCGACGTCACCGACACGACGACCGCGAGCACCGCTGCGGTCAGGGTCGTCGGCCGGCTCCACCTCATGTGCCGCCGAGTATATCAGCCGGTCCGCCGCCGCTGTTCGCTCGGTGTCGGTCGGTCTCGGTGGCGCCGGTCACAGACAGTCGAGGCTTCGAAACATCCTGGCTGGCGGCGATGCGGCTTGGCCGGCTCGTCGCCGACGGAGGACGGTGGCCAGGCGCCGACCACTGCGGGAGAGCCCTCGGCACGCAGCCGTTGCTCGAGGAGACGCCACAGCCGCGGGGCGTCCTCGAAGGCGCACTGCACCCGCACCTGGAGCCGGAGTGCGGAGTCGCCGTTGCCGTCGGTTCTGGTCTCATCGACGGCGAACACGTCGAGGCGCGGGTCGTAGGTGTCGGCCAAATGCCGGAAGGCCGCGCCGCCGAGCCGGTCGCAGTCGAGCTCGAGCTCACCGACGACGTAGCCGTCGTCGTAGTGCAGGGCACCCGTCACCACCTGGACGCGCCCGCCGTCGAGGGTCGGCGCCATGAGCCTCTCCTTCCGATTCCGAGGATGGCCAGGCGGCGGCTCGGAGGGAATCGAGACGCACCCCCGAGGTCGCGCCGGGGAATTCCCGATCCGCGACGACCTGGTCAACGCCGGCGCCGAGTGGCTCGACTCGGGCTTCGTGGTCGACGGCCGGATGATCTCGGTCCAGGGCCCGGGCGACCTGCCGCCCTTCATGGTCGCGGTGCTGTCGGCGGCCGAAGGCTGATCCGAGCCGGAGCGGATTGGATCGGGTCGGCGGCTGAGGCGGGCTCGGCGAGGGCCGATGGGCCGGCGAGGAATGATTTCAGAGGTTAACGGTCCGATCATGTCATAATTTCGGAGTGGCTAACTCCGATTGCTTCGTCGTTGTGGGACGTGATGGTCGGAAAAAACTGGCGCGGACCTTGCGATAATGCGCTCGGCGGGGTGAGCTGCGAACACGCCCCGAAAAGGAGAGAGGACCATGAGCAGTGTTATGCGATCGACGATCGCGGTGGCGGCGGTGGCCGCCCTCTCGATTCTCACCGGGTGCTCCGAGCCCCCACAGGCCGAGATCGACGCCGTCAAGGCATCGGTGCAGAGCGCCGAGGCCGCGGACGCGGCGACCTACGCGCCGGCCGAGCTCGAGGCCGCGCGCGAGGCCGAGCGGGCCGCCGTGGCCGAGGTCGAGGCCCAGAAGGCGAAGTTCGTGCTGTCGCGGTCGTACGAGCAGGCGACCGGGATGCTGGCGGATGCCGCCGCCAAGGCGGACGACGCCCGGGTCGCGGCCGTGACCAACCGCGAGGAGGCGATGGCGGCGGCCAACGACGCCGTCGAGGCTCTGACCGGGCAGCTCACCGCCGTCGAGGCTGACCTCGCTGCCCTCGGCAGCTGCCGCCGGGCGCCGAAGGGCTTCGCCCAGGACCTGGAGCTGATGCGCGGCAAGGTCGAGGCGCTGTCCGCGCAGGTCGCGGAGCTCGAGGCCCAGGTGGCGGCCGAGCGCTTCCTGGAGGCGAGGGATCTCGCGGCGACCATCGAGCCCGAGATGACCGCAGTGGCCACCGACCTGGCCGGCGCGCGCGAAAAGCTCGGTTGCTGACGGACCCGAAGGGCGTGACGGGACGGCCGGTGGGGCGCGCGAGCGCTCGCCGGCCGGCTTGTTTCGTGGCCGCCTTCGCCGTGCTTGTGCTCGCCGGGTGCGGCGGCCGGGTGGCGGTGCCGGACCCGACGGGCTTCCGGCCCGTGCTGACGCGCGCTCTCACCGAGCTGCGCGGAAACGACCCCGAGGCCGCGGTGCGCTTGGAGGCCCTCGTGGCCGAGGCGGAGGCCGCCCAGGCGGCGGTCGCCGGCCGCGCCTCCGCCGAGCGGGCCGTGCGCGGGTGGTCGGCGGCCATGACCTGCGCTGTCGAGGAGGTGGCGCGGGTTCGTGCCGAGGCCTCGGAGCTCGAGGCGCTGGCCGCGGCGCGGATCCGGGCGGCCGGGCGCGAGGTTCAGCTCGCCGACCGGCGGGCGATGGCCTCGGGCAGCCATCGCGAGCACGCCCGGGCCGCCCAGGCCGCTCGGCTGCAGCTGAGGCATGCGGAGAGCCTCGCCGGAGCCGGCGACCACGAGGGCGCGCTGGCCGCTGCCGAGGACGCGATCTCGTTCGCCGACGCGGCGCAGGAGGGCTGGCGTCGCCAGCGGGATCGGCTGGCCGACCCGGAGCTGCGGGAGCGGTGGCGTCGGCAGGTCGCGGAGACCCTCGAGGCATCTCGCCGCACCGGCAAGGTCGCGGTCGTGATCGACAAGGAGGACCGGCGGCTGCGAGTCTACCGTCAGGGGCGGCAGGTGGCGGCTTTCGCGGCCGAGCTCGGCACGGCCGGGCTGGCGCCCAAGCGGCATGCCGGGGACCGGGCGACCCCGGAAGGTCGGTACCGGGTCGTGGCCGTCAAGACCG
The DNA here is from genome assembly GCA_035464095.1 of Candidatus Methylomirabilota bacterium. Classification (GTDB taxonomy): domain Bacteria; phylum Acidobacteriota; class Thermoanaerobaculia; order Thermoanaerobaculales; family Sulfomarinibacteraceae; genus JAHECW01. The sequence continues at coordinate 25,838 of DATHSO010000051.1, forward strand.
GAGGCGCGACCAAGTACTACAAGGCGTTGCTTCTCGACTACCCCAACGAGGACGACCGCCGCCGCCACCGGCTCGAGCGAGCCGCCGGCACCATTCCTGCCGGTGCCGGCCCGGGCAGCCTGATCGAGATTCACGGCCACGGCGGTCAGGGCCGGGACTGGACCGAGGGCTGCGTCGCCCTGCGCGACGAGGACATGGACCGCCTGCTGGAGCTGGCCGGGGCGGGCACCCCGGTGACGATCGTGGGCAGCGTGGAGTGACAGCGTGACTGAACCCAGGGACGACATCGCGACTCCCGAAGCTGAGACGCCACTGCCCCCGGCGGTGGACGACGGGGGCCGACGGCGTCGGTTGCTTCGGGCGCTTCCGGCGACGGCGGCGCTGGCGGCGCTGTTCGGGGTCGCGGTCGCGGCGGCGATCGGGGATCCCGTGCGCCACGTGCCGTGGTCGGCGGCGGTCGTCGCCGAGGCAGGACCGGGCTCGGACCCGAAGGCCATCCGGCGCCTCGAACGGCTCGTTCCGGAGGGCCGGATCGTGGTCATCGACAGCGCCCGCGGCCGGCTGCGGGTGCTGCGCGACGGCGTCGAGGAGCGAGCCGCCGCGTGCTCGGCGGGCAGCGGCACGATCCTGATCGAGCCCGGCAATCGGGTCTGGGTCTTCGACACCCCCCTCGGCGAGCGGCGAGTGATCGAGAAGCGGCGGGACCCGGTGTGGACCAAGCCGGACTGGGCCTTCGTCGAGGAGGGGACGCTGCCCCCGAAGCGCTGGTCGGAGCGGCGTGACGACGTGTCCCTGGGGGACTATGCCCTGTCCCTCGGCGACGGCTACCTGATCCACGGCACGCTGTTTCAGACCCTGCTCGGACAGCCCGTGACCCACGGCTGCATCCGGCTGGGAGACGAGGACCTCGAGTATGTCTGGCGCACGGTCGGCGTGGGTACTCGCGTCTATCTGTACTAGCCTGGTCGCGGTTTCGGCCGGGGCGGAGCCTGCGGATGCCGTGTCCCTCGAGCTCGACCTGGCCCGCAAGCCGGCGCTGTACCTGGTGATCGAAGGCGACTCGCCGGCGCTGTCGGTCCGGGTCCGCGGCCTCGAGCTCGACGCGGTGCCCGTGCGCGGCCTCAGGGTCGCGTGGCAGGGCGGGGGCGCGCCGCCGGCGCTGGCGCTGCCCCAGCTGTGGCGGGTCACCGAGGCCCCCGAGGCCGAGTGGCGGCGGGTGGTCGCACCGCCCGAGCTCATTCCCTACGAGGCGAGCCTCGAGGAGGAGACGCTGACCCCTCTGCCGAGCCCCACGCCGCCGCCTCCCCGGCCCCACAGTTTCGCGGTCGCCACCGACTCGGGCTGGCGCCTGGCGGTGGCGCCGTCGGTCGCCGAGGTGGCGCCGGTGGGCTTGTGGCGGCGGGTGGCGCGGGGCTGGCAACGGCTGCTGGGCGAGCCGGATCCGGCGATGCCACCGACGCTCGTGGCGGTGGTCGCTGCCGAGGACGACGCCCGCCGGGTGGTGCACCTGTTCAAGCCCGGCACGGCGGTGCTGGTCGGCGGCCGGGCACCGGTGGCCTCGATCCGGCCCGCAGCCGAGGAGGGCGCCGTCACCTCTCGTCCTTGAAGTCCTCCTTGCGCAGGCCGTGCCGGCGCAGGCGGTCGTAGAGGGACCGGGGGTCGATGCCGGCGAGCTCCGCTGCGACGCCGATCCGGCCGCGGCTGCGCTCGAGGAGCGCCGTCAGGTAGGCCGACTCGGCGGCGTCGGCGACCCGACGGCGGAAGTCCCGGAGCCCGAGGCCCGTCCAGCCCGGGGGAACCCGGAGCTCGTCGCGGCCGGCGGTCTGGACGACGGTGCGACCCGCGTTCCCCTCGGCCGACCGCGCCACCGCCGTCGGCAGGTCCGAGGGGGTGATCACGGCGCCGCGGCAGAGGAGCACGGCCCGCTCCATGACGTTGATGAGCTCGCGCACGTTGCCCGGCCACTGGTAGGCCTCGAGGGCATCGAGGGCGTCCTGGCGGATCTGCAGACCGGGCCGCCCGAGCTGGAGGGCGAAGCGCTCCAGGTAGCCGTGGACCAGGGGGGCGATGTCCTCGCGGCGGCGCCGCAGCGGCGGGACCTCGAGGGCGACCACCGATAGCCGGTAGTACAGGTCCTCGCGGAAGATGCGCTCGGAGATCGCCCGCTGCAGGTCGCGGTTGGTGGCGGCGACGACCCGGACGTCGACCGCCAGGGAGCGCTCGGCCCCGAGCCGCTGGATGCGCCGCTCCTGGAGCACCCGCAGCAGCTTGCTCTGGAGGTGGACCGGCAGGTCGGCGATCTCGTCGAGGAACAGGGTGCCGTGGTGGGCCATTTCGAAGTGGCCGCGGTGGGCCCGGACGGCGCCGGTGAAAGCGCCCTTCTCGTGGCCGAAGAGCTCGCTCTCGAGGAGGCTCTCGGGGACGGCGGCGCAGTTGACCGCGAGGAACGGGCCCGACGCCCGGGTGCTCGAGCCGTGGATGGCCCGGGCGAGCCACTCCTTGCCGACCCCGGTCTCACCGGTGATGAGCAGTGACGCGTCGGAGCGCGCGACCCGGTCGGCGACGTCGAGGAGCTCGCGCATGGCCTCGCTGCGGGAGGCGAAGTCGTCGAATCGGGAGGTCCGGGCCGCCGCGTCGAGGGCCCGGCTGGTGGCGGCGAGGTGGCGGCTGGTGACGGCCTGCAGGGTCGCGCCGAGGATGGCGTCGTCGAGCCGGCTGTTGAGCACCGCCAGGCAGCCGGCGGTGAGCAGCCGGGCGCGCTCGACGGGGTTCTCCTCGGGCTGGAGCACGATTACCTCGGGGCCGTCCGGCAGCTGCCGGAGCTCGGTCACCAGGTCGATGGTGCGCTCGGGGACGGCACCGGGGCCGAGCACCAGCAGGTCGAAGGTGTCGCGGGCGAGGGCCGACCACATGGCGTCGTCGTCCGCGGCCTCGTCGACGATGGCGGTGTCGGCGAGGAGGCGGCGCAGACGGCGGGCCTCGGCGGGGGGGCGGATGACCAGCAGGGTGCGTCGGAGCACGGCGGCGACCTCGCGTCGAGGGTACACCCGATGGCATCGGAGGAAAAGCCTCCGAAAAAGCATCGGGCCGCACGCGGGGAACCCGGGACGCGGTGGCATCGGTCTTGCTGAATGTCCGGGCATGAGCCCGATCCACAGCCGTGTCGCCCCGTCGGTGAAGGAGCCCGGGCCGGAGCAGCGCCCGAAGCCGCCGCGTCCGGACGATCGGCCGCGTCCGCCGGCGGCCCCCGTCGGCCCGACGCCGCCGGTGGCGCCGCGGCCGCCGGGTCCGCTCCCCAAGCGATGAGCCGACCGACGAGAGGAGCCGCGACCATGATCAGTTCCATCCAGAGTGCCGGGACCGGGGTGCGGCCGGGTGGGGTCGGAAAGCCCGTGCCGCCCCAGACCCACGGCGTCACCGTGCTCGGCTGGGTGTTGGTGTGCTTCTCCACGATGCCCATCACCATGGGCTTTTCGGGCGACGGCCCGGGCTATGCCTGGGCCGGTCTGGCGATGCTTGCCGGCGGCATCGCGATGGTGCTCGTGGGCAAGAGGCTGACCAGGTCGAAGCAGCCCTGACGAGGGCGACCCGCCCGAGGGCACGGCCGGTACTCCGTCGCTCAGCGACGGCCCCGTGAACGACGTTCTCCGGCGGACGCGGCCGGCGACGAGCCTGCCCGCAGGCGAGGGGGCCTCGTGCCGCTGCGGGCGTCGTCGGCGTCGGCTAGACGGTGGGCGGCTTGCGCTTGAGGAAGAAGGTGACCAGGGCGGCCGCGGCGGCCGCGAGGGTGACGATCAGGATGTTCCGGTTGGCACGGCGCATGTCAGTCCTCCACGGAACCGGGGCGGCTCCGTCGCCCGTACGCGTAGCAAGAGAGGTGCCAGACCGACGAAACGGCGCCCCGGGAGGGGCGCCGTTCGCTCACCGGACCGGTCGGCCCGATCAGTCGATGGTGAAGCTCTGGAGTTCCACCGGGATCACGAAGTTCGAGCTCTCGGCGGCCGTCATGAACGTGGCGTTGTAACCGGCGCCCTTGTAGAGGACGCCGTTGACGTCGTCCTGGGCGGCGGCGAAGGTGCGGGTGCCGGCGACCAGAGGGTTGCCCGCTGTCCACGTACCGCCGGTGCCCGTGCTCAGGTCGTACTCCTCCACGGAGCTGAGGTAGGTGCTCCAGCCGCCGCCACCGACCGCCAGCTTGCCCTCGTAGGTCCACATCCGGGCGGCGGCCCGGGCGGTGTTCAGGGACGGCATCGTGGCCCAGGAGTTGGTCGCCGGGTCGTAGCGGTACACGGACGGCAGGTCGACGGTGGCATTCCGCATCCCGGCGTAGAACAGGTAGTCTCCGGCCGACTTGGCGTCGCCGTAGGCGCCGGCGACCGGTGCAGCGGCGCCGCTGGACCACCGGCTGCCGGCTGCGGCGGCCGGGTCGTAGATGTAGGTGGTGTCGACGTAGGTGCCACTGGCCGAGCCTCCGAACACGTAGACCTTGCCGCCGTGGCTCGCGCACGCCGGGCCCGACAGGCCGACGGGCAGCGGATCGGTGGCGACGGTCTCCCAGGTGTTCGTGGCAGCGTGATAGACCTGGAGCGTGGTCAGGTACACGGTGCCGGTGTAGCCGCCCGGAATGTAGATGTCGGTCCCGATCACCGCCGCGCACAGGTTTGAGCTCGGGGTCGGCATGGTCGCATTGGTGTTGTCCCAGGTTCCGGCGACCGGATCGTACTCCTGGGCGTAGCCGCTGCGGATACCGCCGCTCTCCTCGCCGCCGATGACGAAGAAGTGGCCGCCGACGAAGGCGCCGACCGGCCGTGAGACCCCGACCGGGCAGGCCGGCAGCGCCACCCAGGGGTCGTTGTCGGTGAAGGTCGCTCCCTGCGTGCCGACGGCCGGCGGCGTCGCGACACCGGTGCTGTTGTCCGCGTCGGTGGCGAGGGTGGTGGAAGCGATCGTGAGGCCCGCGAGGACCACGATTCCAACTAGAGTTCGTTTGCACATGACTGATTCCCCCTCGGCGGTCGATGTGACCGCCCCTCCCGGTACGTCCAGGACCCGGATCACGGTTTCGCGACCGCCGCGCTGGCCGGGTCGATCGATGATCGGTGACTCTACCACGAATCACCGTGCGGTGCGCCTCGTGTCAAGATGGACGCTGTAGTTGATGACATGAGCACTGCACGCTGCAGACTGGGGCGGCGGACGCCGGCTCAGGTTCCCTCTGGGGCGCGGTGGGGACGGCCGGCTCAAGAGCCTGCGGGTGTCGGGGCCCGGTCCCGTCACGAGAAGGTACGGCGATTGAGGAAGACCCAGCCGCCGTCGGTGACGTCCACGGTCTCGGTCTCGGCGTGGACCGTGTTTCCGGCGCGGTCGAGGTAGTCGATGCGGAGCTCGTGGCGGCCGGGAGGGAGGGGGAGGCGGGCCACCGACAGCCGGTCGGGCAGGGTCAGCCAGCAGCGGGTGTCGGCGCGCTCGGTGAGGACGCCGAAGAGGTTGACGAGCAACCCTGCGGTTTCGTCCTCGTTGGCCGCCGCTTGGGTCGCCGCGTACTTGACCAGGGCGCGGACGAAGGTCTTGAACAGGATCTGGCCCCGTTCCGCCTCGAGGGTGGCGGCGGCGCGCCGGGACAGGTCGTCGGCCGGTAGCGACTCGGCGCTGGCGCCCGCTGCCGACAGCCGGACCGAGGTCACCGGGCCCGGGTCCGGCTTGCCCATCGTCGGCACCGCCACCGTCAGCCAGTACTCGATGTCGACGTCGTAGGACGAGCGGCCGGATGAAGCCCGGTCGACCAGACCCCAGGCCCAGTCGTCGTCGGATCCGTAGCGACGGTCGATGTCGAGGATCGGCACGTTGAGCATCACCTGGTCGCGGGGTGCGACCCAGCCCGACTCGAGGACGACGACGACCTCGCCGCCGGGCTGCCGGGGCCCGGCCGTCGGGGCCGGAAACAGGGCGGGGGCCGTGGCGCGCAGCTCCTCGACCTCGTCCCGGAAGCCGAAGGCGAGCCCGACCCGCTCGAGATCGCGGCCGAGCTCGGCCGGTGGCGCGATCCCGGTGAGGGAGGCCCCGGCCAGGTACGCCCGGGCGGCGTTGCGGTAGGCCACGAAGGCGTCGTTGGCGGCGCCCTCCGACTCGAAGAGCAGCCCCGAGAACCAGTGCAGGAAGCCGCTGTCCTGGAGCTTGCGGGCGGCCTCGCGGTCCTCGGGGCGCTGGATCTCGCGGATGGTGGCCTCGACCGCTTCGGCGAGGGCCAGGGTCGCCTTGCGCGCCTCGACCTGGGCGGCGTCCGGGTCGCCCATGGCGAGGTAGTTGAAGGCCCGGTAGAAGGGCACCATGGCGAGCTCGAAGGGCTTGCCCCGGTAGTCGACCGTGAGGTCGTTGACGATGAGCGACGCCGCCGCCTGGGAGATGCTGCGGGTGTAGAGCTCCGCGGCCAGGTCCTCGGCCTGCTGGAAGGCGGCGTTGGACTCCTCGAAGCGGCCGGCGTAGTGCAGCACGTGGCCGCGCTGGAGCAGCTCGAGCAGGCGGTCGCGGCCGCCCTCACGCGCGTCGATGCGGTCGAGGGCGACCTGCCAGTCGCGGGCCGCGAGCATGTCGCGGAGCTCGAGGTTGGAGGCGACGTACGTAGCACAGCCGGCGGCGGTCAGCACCGCCACCGCCAGGCCGGCCGCCCTCGCGCCGGCGCCGACGGGCCGAAGCCGGGTCATGGCCCTCAGGGCTTGTACTTGCTGCGGCCCACGAACTTCTTGATCTTGGTGAAGCCGGTCCAGACCTTGACGTTGGTCTCGAGGTCGACCAGGTAGGCGTCAACCTGGTAGTACTTGACCTCCTTGCCGTTCTCCTGGTCGAACTGGGAGTTGATCTCGCCGATCAGCATGTAGTCGGCGCCCTGCTCGCGGCCCCACGCCTTGACCGTGTCGTCGGAGGCGTAGGTCTGCTGATCCTCGCGTTCGCCGCGGATCTCGTCGCGCTCCTCGGCTGAGGCGACCACCGTCACCCGGCCCGAGTTGATGAACGAGCGCTCGAGGTCGGCGACCAGGGTCTTGACGGCGATGTGCTCGGGGGTCTTGTTGCGCAGGGTGCCGACGATGACGGTCGGTTTGCTGCCGTGCTCCATGAGGTGATTGTCGACCCAGGGAGTGGCCATCGACTGGTCCACCAGGGCGCCTGCGGCCTGCTGGCTGTCGGTGTCGTTCCAGCGGCCCGACAGGTCGATGGTCTCGTCGGTGGGAACGCGGGTGACGGTGGTCGAGCAGCCGGCGATGGCGATCAGGGCGATGACCGCGACGGCGAAGCGGGCGATCGAATGCGGCATGGGTACCTCCGTATCCGGTCCGGGCCGGAGCCAGTGGATTATACCGGGACCGGTTCTCGTCTGTTCGTCGGCTCGAGGGGGGGTCAAAACCGCGTCCGGAATCGCGTAGACTCCCCGCCATGGCGTCCGGGCCGCTCTCCCTCACCGTCGACGGCATCAAGCTCAAGCTGTGTTTGACTCGCAAGCGGGTCAAGAACATCAACGCCCGCCTCGTGGGCGACGAGCTTCGGGTGAGCGCTCCGCCCCGAGTGTCCGACGCCGAGCTCGCGGCGGCGGTGGACGAGCTCGCGCGCAAGCTCGTGCGGCGGCAGCGGGCGCGGGCCGTCAACGGCGCCAACGACGCCCTCGAGCTCGCCCGCAAGGTCGCCCTGCGCTTCCCGAGGCCGCCGCGCATCGCCCGGGCGGAGTACTCCACCAACCAGCGCTCGAGGTGGGGCAGCTACAGCCAGCGCACCCGCACCGTCCGGCTCAACGCCGCCCTGCGCGAGATGCCGCGGTGGGTCCTGGAGGCGGTGGTTGCCCACGAGCTCGCCCACGTGGTGTACCCGGACCACTCGCCGGCCTTCTGGCGGCTGCTTCGGCAGGTCTGCCCGGCCACCGACCGCGCCCGCGCCTTCCTCGACGGGGTCGCCTGGACGGCGGCGCATTGGGAGGCCCTGCCGCCGGTGGAGCGGGCCCTGCTCAAGGGACCCGGCGACGACGCCTCGGGCTGACGGCGGCTGTGCTCAGACGCTGCGGTGGAGGATGGCGGGCCGGCCGATGCCCTGGTCGCGGAATGCCTCGGCCACCCGTTCGGTGACGTCGGTTTCGAAGGCCTTCTCGAAGCGCACGTCGAGGACGTATGCCTTGGCGCGCAGCCGCAGGGCCGGGCAGCTGCCGCCGAAGACCTCGGACACGATGACCGCCCAGGGACGGCTCAGGTTGACGAAACGCGAGCTGGTGAGAGCCTCCCGGACGATGGTCTTGGCTCGGGCCACGTCCTGGTCGAGGCCGATGTGGAAGTCCATCTGGATCATCATGTCGACGGCCCCGGCGTTGCCCGAGGCGACCACGTCGGTCAGGAAGATGTTGTTGGGGATGGTGACCTGGGTGTCGTCGAGGGTCACCAGCCGCACCGAGCGCAGGCCGATGTGGCTGATCTCGCCGTACCAGTCGCCGAAGGTGACGCGGTCGCCGACCTGAAAGGGCCGGTCGACCAGGATCACGAGGCCGGCGACCAGCGACGACACCAGGTCCTTGAGGGCGAAGCCCACCGAGACCGCGGCGGCGCCGCCCACCGCCACCCAGGCTGTGGTGTCCTTGGTGAGCACCGCCAGCAGCACCGCCATGGCGCCAAGGAAGTAGATGAAGAAGCGGCCGAAGGACGCGACCTGGTGAATGAGCAGCCGGCGGTTGGTGAAGCGCTCGCCAAGGCCTCCGGCGCTGCGGGTCAGGAAGCGGGCCGCGATCACGGTCACGGCGATGATCAGCACGGCGTAGGGGAGGTTTCCGAAACGGATGAGCTCGGTGATCTGGTGCTCGCCGCCCATCACTCCTCCTCAGCCCGGCAGCAGGTTGCGCCGCCGCAGCAGGCGGATGGCGGCGCGCTGCCAGGTGGTGGTGATGCGGACCAGGCCGTCGTCGACGCGGGCGGCGCCGAGGTCGATGAGCCGGTCGACGTGGATGTGGCACTGGCTGACCGAGGACCGGGTGACCTGCGCCAGGTCCTCGGCCGAGATGCTCTCGTGGGTGACGATGGCCGCGAGCACGAACAGACCGGCCTCGCCGCCGGCCTCCAGCAGCGACGAGTCGGGGGCCCGGAAGAGCCGGACCCGCAGCCGGTCGCCCCGGTCGGGGTCCAGCGAGCGCAAGAAGAAATGGAGGGCCACCCTGGGGTTGCCGTCGGAGTAGTCCCAGAGCAGGCGCAGGTAGCCGTCGGCCGACTCCACGAGCCGCGCCCGGCTCGTGACGCCCTCGAGGCGGTCGACGGCGACGTCCGCGTAGTTGAAGGTCACTCCGGAGGCCTTGGAGCGGGTCCGGATGAGGTCCCGGATCCGCTCCTCGGGCCAGCCCTTGAGGGCGACCTCGCGTCGGAACACCGCCCAGTCGGGGTGGACGGCGCGCAGGTGGCGCCACGCGTACTCGGCCACGGCGGCGATCCAGAACACCCGGTGGCAGGTGCGGTTGACCAGCTCGGCGAAGGCGGTGAAGGCGTCGTAGCCGCCGATCCTGGCCAGGAAGAGGTGCTGGGCGAGGTCGAGGACGACGATCCGCTGCGGCCCCTCCTCGAGCCGGTCGGCGAGCTCGGCGACAGTCTCCGGGGAACCCGGAACGTCCAGCCGGTCGGTGAGGATGGCGACGAGGGCCTTCGGATCGGTGACCCGCCGGCCGAGCTCGAGGCGGACGATCTCGACGTCCTCCCGTCGCAGCTGGTTGAGCCAGGTGGTCTTACCGACGCCGCGCTCGCCGCGCACCAGGGCCGAGCCGCCGACTCCGGACTTGCGCCACTGGGAGACCTGGGCCTGGAGGGTGACGAGCTCGGGGAAGTGCGCCACCACCAGCGGCCCGCGATCGACCGCGGACTCGTCGAAGGCCTCGACGACCTCCGGCGGCACGTCGTCGTAGTTCTCGTCGGCGTAGCCCTCGCGCTCCGCCTGCTTCTCGACCTTGCGCCGGAACAGGTAGGCCAGGGCCTTCTGGGTCTCGTCGAAGCGCAGGGCGAAGTCGCGCACCACGGTGGCGAGGGCGTGGAAGGCGAGCCAGACGAAGGCCGCGGGGGCGAGGAGGATGCCGTACCATCGGTCGCGGCTGTCGCGCACCGACGAGGCCATCTGGCCGTCGGGGCTGAGCTCCAGGTAGGTTTCGACCATGCTCGCCCGCCAGCGGAAGAGCTCGCCGAGGATCGACGCCAGGATCACCAGCCAGGCGAAGCGCTCGACCAGGGAGTACAGGGCGCCCCGGCCCAGCCAACGCGACGACACCAGGGCCACGACGAGCATCAGCGCGACGATCCGCAGGACGGTGCGGACGCTGCGCCGAAGGCGCAGGAATGTGGAGTCGTCGACCCGGAGCCTGTAGTGGCGCCCGATGCCGGCGAGCAGCGCGGCGGCGCCGTCGATGGCTACCCGGTAGCCGCCGTAGAGCAGGGCGAGACGAAGTGCGACGTCGACCTCGACCTGGCCGGCGAGGGGCCCGAGGGCCCACCGCAGGGCCACCACGCCGAGCACGAAGCTGCCCCACGGCAGCAGTGCCTCGACGGCGTTGGTGAGGCGCACGGTCCGACGCTTCCACGCGAGCCTTCCGAAGGAATGGAACGCCGCCTGGCGGAGGCGCTCCAGGATGTCGGGTCCGCGCCGCCTGAGCCAGCCGGCGGCGGCCACGACCACGATCGCCAGCAGCAGGTGCCAGACCAGCTCGCCGACCGAGACCACGTCCGCCAGGCGCGCCGGCAGGCGCTCCAGGTCGTGCAGTCGGTGGGCCTTGTAAAGGCGCGTCTTGAGCACGACGTGGTCGAGCTCGCCGGCGAGCTGTCGGCGGCCCTCCCGGCCGAGCCCGGTCAGCTGCTCGACGTACTCGGGGCTCAGCTTGGCGCCGTTGAGGCGGCGCAGGGCCACCAGCGCGTCGAGAGCCTGCTCGAGGGTGACCAGTCGCTGCCAGGCCTGCCGTTCGCGTTCCTCGGAGGTCGCGGCGGACCACGAGCGCAGGGCCCGGCGGGTCCAGCCGCGGACCAGGTGGGTGAGCTCGTCGATCTCCCGGTCGAGAGTGTCGGCCGCCTCGGAGCCGGCTTCTGCTGCCTCGGTCCGGCTGCGGAGCTCGGCGATCGTGCCCGCCAGCCTCTGCTCGAGCGCCGGCGTCGGGAGCTCGCCCGGATCGGCGGCTTCGGCCGTCGCGGGCTCGACGCCGGGCGGCGCCGGGGCGGTCGGCGCCGCGTCGACGCGGGGCGTCCCGGTCGCGGACGGCGTGGGTTCCTCGTCGGGAGCCGCAGTCGCCGCCGACGCGACGAGAGCGAGCACGAGCACGATCGGCGGCAGAGCCACTCGCCAGCGGAAGAACCGGTAGACCGTGTCGGCGGGGGTTCCGGCCGCCGCAAAGCCTCGGAATGGCGCTGTCAGCAGGTGCACCGCGCGATGATGCCACAGGCTGCATGTCGGGTAAACCCCGGTGGAGATGGCGGTTGACCGGTGGTACTCTGACCAGCGGTTGCGCCGGGCGTCCAGGAGGGGGCCCGGGTGATCGGCAGGGGAGGCAGCTTGCGCAGCGAGAGGACGGCGCGGTGATGGAGAACCTGGTGGTCGTGACCCAGGCCGGCGACTGGCCCTCGGACCTTCCCGGCGCCCGAGTGGTGACGGCCCGCGCCTACCTGACCGAGCGGGAGTTCGGCAACCTCCGCAACGCCCGGGTCTTCAACCTCTGCCGGCACTACCGCTACCAGGCCTTCGGCTACTACGTGTCCCTGCTCGCGGAGGCGCGCGGCCACCGGCCGGTGCCGACCGTGCTCACCATGCAGGACCTGCGGACGCCGGCGGTCACCAGGGTCGCGTCGGGCGAGCTCGAGGACCGGATGAAGCGCAGCCTCAAGGACATCTCGGACGGGCGCTTCACCCTGCCGGTCTACTTCGGCCGCACCCCCGACGGCCAGCACGAGCGGCTCGCCGCCGACGTCTTCCAGCTCTACCCCGTGCCCATGCTGCGGGCGGTCTTCGGCCGGCACGACGGCGACTGGGAGCTGCAGCGGGTGACCGCGGTGGCGACCAGCGGGGTGCCGGAGGAGGACCGCGAGTTCGCCTTTACCGCCGCTCGCGCTTTCTTCGCGCGCCGCTTCCGACCGGCTCGGGTCGCCAAGCCGTCGCGTTTCGACCTGGTCATCGTCGCCGACCCCACCGACCCCACCGCGCCGTCGGACCCGAAGGCCATCGAGAAGTTCGTCGACGCTGCCGACCGCCTCGACATCGCCGCCGAGGTGCTCGAGCGGGACGAGGTGGCGAGCCGGCTGCTCGAGTTCGACGCCGCCTTCCTGCGCTGCACCACAGCGGTCGAGCACTGGACCTACCGCACCGCGCGGCGGGCCGCCGCCGAGGGGATGGTGGTGATCGACGACCCGGTGTCGATCCTGCGCTGCACCAACAAGGTCTACCTGGCCGAGCTGCTGGCCCGCCACGACGTTCCCGCCCCGCGCACCGTGATCGTCGGCAAGGACCACCGGGAGCAGGTCGCGGCCGGCGTCGGCCTGCCCTGCATCGTCAAGCAGCCCGACAGCTCGTCGTCGCTCGGCGTGTTCAAGGCCGAGACCGCGGACGAGCTGGAGGCGCTGCTCGATCGTCTGTTCTCCGGCTCGGACCTCGTCATCGCCCAGGAGTTCGTGCCCACCGAGTACGACTGGCGGATCGGCATCCTCGACCGCCGGCCGCTGTTCGCGGCCCGCTACTTCATGGCGCCCAAGCACTGGCAGATCATCCACCACGACGCGGCCACCAACCGCGGCCGCTACGGCAAGTGGCAGGTGGTGCCGGTGGAGGAGGTGCCGGCTGCGGGGGTCGAGCTCGCGCTCAAGGCCGCCAACCTCGTCGGCGACGGGCTGTACGGCGTCGACCTCAAGCTCGCCGACGGGCGCTGGCTCGTGATCGAGGTGAACGACAACCCCAACATCGAGGCCGGGGTCGAGGACCTGATCCTCAAGGACGAGGTCTACCGGCGGGTGATGGCATCGTTCCTTCGCCGCCTCGAGGCGGTGACCGAAGGCAGACCGCGGTGACGGCGGTGCTGCTGATCGCCGGCTTGGTGACGCTGGTGATCGGTGCCGAGCTGCTGGTGCGCGGAGCGAGCCGCCTCGCCATCGCCGCCGGCGTGTCGCCCCTGGTGGTGGGCCTCACGGTTGTCGCCTTCGGTACCAGCGCGCCCGAGATGGCGGCGAGCCTCGGGGCGGCCCTGGCCGGCAGCGCCGATCTCGCCCTCGGCAACGTGGTCGGCTCCAACGTGTTCAACGTGCTCGGCATTCTCGGCCTGTCGGCGCTGGTGGCGCCGTTGGCTGTCGCGACGCGGTTGGTCAGGATCGACGTTCCCATCGTGCTGGTCGTGTCGCTGGCGGTGGTCGCGCTGGCGGCCGACGGCGGGATCGCGCGCTGGGAGGGCGCGCTGCTGCTCGCATTCATCGTCGCTCACACCCTGTGGCTGGTGGCCGCCGCCCGCCGCGAGGAGCGCGCCTCCGTGGGGCTTCCGGTGGCGGCGGTGAGGGGCCCGGCGGCGGTGGTGAGGGCGGTGGTCGCGGTGGCCGCGGGCCTGGTCGCCCTGGTGCTCGGCGCCGGCTGGCTGGTCGACGGGGCGGTGGCGGTGGCCTCCGCCTTCGGAGTTTCGGAGCGGGTGATCGGGCTGACCCTGGTGGCGATGGGGACCTCGCTGCCGGAGCTCGCGACCTCGGTCGTCGCCGCCGCCCGCGGCCAGCGCGACATCGCCGTCGGCAACGTGGTCGGCTCGAACCTCTTCAACCTGACGGCGGTTCTCGGCCTGGCAGCCGTCGGATCGTCCACGGGCGTCGCGGTGGCCGGGCAGGCGCTGCGGGTCGACCTGCCGGTCATGGTGCTGACCGCCGTCGTCTGCCTACCGGTCTTCTTCACCGGCTTCGAGGTGTCGCGACGCGAGGGCCTCGCCTTCCTCGCCGCGATGGCGGCATACCTGGGCTGGGTGGTGGCGGATGCCATCGGACGCGACCTGCCGACCGCGGTGACCGTTGCGGTGGCGGCCTTCGGGATCGCCGCCCTGGCGGGCACGGCCCTTGAGTCGGCCCGCCAGCTGCGGCGGACGCGCCGGCGAGGCTGAGCCTCAGCGCCGGCCCTCGACGACCAGCACGGCGCGCTGGCCGGAACGGCCGTAGCGGGCCATCTTCTCGAGCTCGGATCTGGCGATGGGCATGTTGACGCAGTCGGCCACCGTCTCGCCCTCGCTCTCGTCGACGAACGGGTCGTGGGCCCAGACGAAGCCGCGGTCGAAGCCGGTCAGGACCAGCCAGTGGGGGAAGCGCTCCTCGTAGATGCGGTGGGAGCTGATGAGCACCACCGGGATCGCCCCGGCCTCGAAGCGCTCCCGGACCTCGTCGAAGCCCATGGGCCGGGGGTGCACGGGGATGCCGGCGGCGGCGATCTGGTCGAGGTAGTCCTCCTCGACCACCCGCATGACCTCCTTCTTGGCGGGGCTGCGCACGGTGTCAACCAGGAACGGTCCGCTCTCGCGGACGAAGAGCTCGACCCGGAAACCGCGGTTGTGGGCCGCCAGGGCGAGGCCGTAGGGCCCGCACCCGCCGTGCCCCGACGCCATGTAGATGGAGGTCGACTCGCGCCACAGCCGCAGCTCGGTGCGGCGGTCGACGGGGAAGCTGTCGTCGAGAGCCTTCATGGCCATCATCAGGCAGGCCGGGCCGCAGGTGAAGTCGGTGGTCTGTCGGTAGAAGGGCACCCGGACCTGGGACAGGTCGGGCCGCGGCGCGAGGATCCGCTCGAAGCGGAAGGCGCCCATGCCGTCCTCGTAGTAGTCGTCGACCTCGTCGAAGACCTCGTAGCCCGCCCGCTCGAAGAGCGTCAGGGACGCGGTGTTGTCCCGCCGCACCTCCGAGCGCATGGACACGCAGCCCCGGTCCAGGGCCTCGGCCTCGGCCGCCTCGACCAGCGCGCGCCCGACGCCGCGGCCGCGCATTGTGCCGTCCACCGCGATCGAGTACAGCCGCGCCAGCGCCGTGCCCTTCGAGTACAGCACCAGCACGTAGCCGCCGAGCGGCCCGCCCTCGTCCCACACCCTGGTCGAGGCCCGGGCGTCGGTGAGCATGTAGCGGAAGTTGCGCCGGCTCAGCCGGTCGCTGGTGAAGCAGCGCTCCTCGAGCGCCACCAGGGCGTCCAGGTCGTCCAGCGTCGCGGGGCGGATCGGGGCGTCGGCC
>DATHSO010000052.1:0-18522 GCA_035464095.1 Candidatus Methylomirabilota bacterium
CCAGTCCTGGGAGGAGATCAACCGCGCATCCGCCGCCGGCGGGGGCGGCGAAAACTGGGGCTGGCGCTGCTACGAGGGCGCCCACCCCTTCAACACCACCGGCTGCGGCCCGATCACCGACTACGAGATGCCGATCCTGGAGTACGCCCACAGCCTCGGCCGGTGCTCGGTGACCGGCGGTTACCGCTACCGCGGCATCGGGTCGCCGAGCCTCTACGGGGCCTACCTGTTCGGCGACTACTGCACCGGCGACGTCTGGGCCGGGGTCGAGGACCCCGGCACCGGGATGTGGACCGCGGTCGACCTGAACTTTCCCCAGGGCCTGAGCGGGCTGACCACCTTCGGGGAGGACGAGGCCGGCGAGGTCTACGTCGCCGCCGGCAGCACCGTCTACCGTTTCCGGGAGGTCGGCGTCATCTTCAGCGACGACTTCGAAACCGGCACCACCGGCGCCTGGTCCTCGACGACGCCGTAGGGATTCACCGCGAAGACGCCAAGTACGCAAAGCCATCGCATTTCAACGCAAAGGCGCCAAGGCGCAAAGGCGCAAAGTCATCGCAGGGATCTCCAAGCTCATCGCAGTCATCGCAAATTAACGTAGAGGCGCAGAGGCGCAGAGATCATCGCACCGTCGCAGTCTGAAACACGAAGAGCACGAAGAGGTCCACGAAGAAGCCACGAAGACATCGCATTTCTGAGTGGGTGCGGTGGGTTCCGGATCGGTGATGGCTCCAGGGTGCGGGCGGTGGAGCTTCGAGGGCGGAGTATTTGAACCACGGAGATCGCGGAGAACCACGGAGGTTCCGCGGAAGCTCGGTTCAAGCGTCTTCAGCCGGCCGAGTCGCTGCGATGAGTCAACTGATCTGACTCTGTGGCGCCTCTGTGGTTCTCCGTGCTCTCCGTGGTTCAATCCGGAGCCATTGAATACCCAGATCCGTCACCTGGAGCCCTTGCCCTCCCCAGTGGCACGATCCGAGGTCTGGGATTGAGACGGCTTTGTGGCTTCTTTGCGTTCTTCGTGGTCTTCGTGTTTCAAACTGCGATGGCTGCGATGGCTTCGCGAGCTTGGCGCCTTTGCGGTTCAACCCGTGTTGACTGCCGGCTACAGGGACGAGAGGCCCTGCCAGAGGCGGGCTGTGGCGGCGCGGGTGACCTCGGGCGGCAGGGCGTAGGAGAAGCGGATCCAGCGCGCCCCGAAGTCCGAGAAGTACAGCCCCGGCACCACCGCGAGGCCGAAGCGCTCGGCGAGGATCGCCCCGACCTCGGCGCCGTCGGCGAGCCCGGCCCGGTCGATCCACGGCCCGACGTCGATGAACGCGTAGTAGCCCTTGCCGAGGATCGCCCGGATGCCGTGCTCGGCCACGAAGGACTCCATGACCCCGCGGCTCGCGTTGGTGGGGCCGATGATCGGCGCCGCGGCCCGGTCGAAGCCCATGCGGTAGGCCGCGATCGCCACCGCCTGGCTGTGGAAGGACGGGATCACGGCATGGGAGGCCCGGCTCTGCATCAACTTCACCAGGGCCTTGGAAGCGACCAGGTGGGCGTTGCGGATGTTGCTGGCGCCGAGGGACTTGGTGATGCCGTCGAGGAAGATGCAGCGGTCGCGCTCGTCGGGGTCCATGGCGAGCAGGAAGGCGTTGAGGTCGTGGGGCGCCTCGTCGGTGACCCGGTGGTAGATCCAGTCGAAGAGGACGAAGGGGATTCCCGCCGAGAACGCCGCCCGGGCGAGCTCGAGCTGGCGCTCGGGAGCCATGCTCCGGCCGGTGGGGTTGTCGGGGCTGGTGATGACCAGCATGACCACCTTACGCCCGTCGTACCGGGCCGCCGCCTCGACGCAGGCCGCCACCGCCTCGGGGGTCAGGGCCCAGGCCTCGTCCTCGTCGCCGGGTGCGAGCAGGACGTTGGCTCCCACCGCGTAGGGGCCCCAGTTGTACGAGATCCATGGCACCCGCGACACCGCGACGAAGTCGCCCCGGCGGCCGAAGGCGAGGATCTGGGCGGCGTCGTAGGCCTTGACCAGGGCGTCGCGGCCGCCCTGCCCGGCGAGCACGTTCTCCGGGCCGAAGCCGGTGGCCGCGTCCAGCCGCCAGTAGTCCTCCACCACCGAGGTCCGGAAGATCGGCGCTCCGAAGGGCTTGTCGTAGCCGGTGCCGTGCTCCTTCTGCAGCGCGTGGGCGGCGTCGAGAAGCTCCTCGGGTACGCCGGGGAGGCTGGCCCCGCCGTCTCCCTGGCTGGCGTCGAACATCTCCGCGTCCGGGTCGGCCTTCCGGAAGACCGCCAGGGCCTCCTTGATCTCGAACATTCGGCTGCCGGGGATCGCGGCCATCCGCCGTGGCGAGTCGTCGATCGCAGCGAGCTCCTCGGGGCGAACAACCGTCTGGGGCGTGCGTGGGTCCATGGCTCCTCCATCCCGATCGGTCGGCCCATTCTGCCACCGCGTCAGCCGATCGAGAACTCGTCCCCCACCGCGTGGAGGGCGAGCAGCGCGTTTTGGAGGTCGGCCAGCCGCCCGCTGTCCGCCGCCTGCCGCGCCACCTTCCGGCTGAGGGCCACCAGGTCGCGGTGGCGGTGAAGGTCGGCGAAGCGGAAGCCGAGGGCACCCCACTGGCGCCGGCCCGTGAGCTCGCCGGGCCCCCGGTGCCGGAGGTCGGCCTCCGCGATCTCGAAGCCGTCGCCGGTGCGGGCGAGCACGCCCAACCTGGCTTCGGCGTCGGTGCCGGGGGCCTCGCCGGTGACGAGGATGCACCACGACGGCCGGGTGCCGCGGCCGACCCGGCCGCGCAGCTGGTGGAGCTGGGACAGGCCGAAGCGCTCCGCCGACTCGACCACCATCACCGAGGCGGCGGGCACGTCGACCCCGACCTCGATGACGGTGGTGGCCATGAGGACCTCGAGCTCGCCCCGCCGGAACCGCTCCGCCACCTCCTCGCGGCGTTCTCGACCGAGACGGCCGTGCAGCACCCCGATCTCGAGCCCGCCCAGGGCCTCCCGGAGGTCCGCCTCGTGGGCCTCCAGGGCCGCCGCCTCCACGCTCTCGGAACCTTCGATGAGCGGGTAGACCACGTAGGCCTGGCCACCGGCGGCGATCTCCGACCGGAGGAAGCTCCAAATCCTGGGCCGCGCCGAGGGATCACGGACCTCGGTGCGCACCGGATGCCGGCCAGGCGGCAGCTCGTCGACGACCGACAGCTCGAGGTCGCCGTAGACCGTCAGGGCCAGCGAGCGCGGAATCGGGGTCGCCGTCATCACCAGCAGGTGGGGCGCCGCACCCTTGTCCACGAGGCGCTGGCGCTGGGCGACCCCGAAGCGGTGCTGCTCGTCGATCACCACCAGGCCGAGGTCGGCGAAGCTCACCGCCTCCTGGAACAGGGCGTGGGTGCCCACCGCCAGCCCGACGCTCCCGCCGGCCAGGCCGGCCCGGACCGCGTCGGCGTCGGACGCGGGCAGGGAACCCGTGAGCAGGGCGATCCGGTGGCCGGTGGTGCCGAGCAGAGCCCCCACGGTGCGGTGGAGCTGCTCCGCGAGGAGCTCGGTGGGGGCCATCAGCGCGGCCTGGCGCCCGCTCTCCAGGACGGCCAGGATCGCCAGCACCGCCACCACCGTCTTGCCCGAGCCGACGTCGCCCTGGAGCAGCCGCGCCATCGGGCGGTCGCGGCCCAGGTCGGCCAGCACCTCCCCTACCACCCTTCGCTGGGCCGCCGTGAGCTCGAAGGGCAGGAGGGTCCGGCAGGTGTCGGCGAAGGACCCGCGAACCGGGATCGGGTCCGCCGCCTGCGCCCGCCGCCGCGCCCGGAGATCGGCAACCACCGCGGCCAGGGCCAACAGCTCGTCGAAGGCCAGGCGCCGGTGCTCCGGCGACTCACGGTCGTTGAGGGCCGCCACCCGCCTGCGCCGGTCCTGAAGGTCCGCCGGCGAGCCGGGGTGGTGCAGCGCGCCCAGCGAGGCCACGAGGCCCGGCAGCCCGAGCTCGTTCCTGAGCTCCTCGGGCAGCGGGTCTTCGAGGAGCTCGAGGGCCTCCAGCGCCCGCGCCATGACGGTTCGCAGGCGGCGTCCGGCGAGCGGCCCGAGGCGGCCGTAGACGGGGACGATCCCGTCCCGCCGCTGCTCGGCCTCAACCGGCTCGACGTCGGGGTTGACGAGCTGCAGCCGCCCGTGGCGACTCCGTCCAACCGCGCCGTACACCCAGGCCTCGACCCCGTCGCCGGCGTACCGCTCGGCCACCCAGGGCTGGTTGAACCAGCGCACCGCCAGGCTGCCGCTGCCGTCGACCACCGTCCCGTCGGCAATGTGGAGCCGGCGCCGCACCCTCCGGCCGGCGGTCGCCGTCACCCGACCGCGCAGCAGCACCTGGCCGCCGGTCCGGAGGGCTTCGGCCACGGTCAGCACCTCGCCTCGGTCGTCGTAGCGCCGGGGCAGGTGCAGTAGCAGGTCGGTCACCCGCCGAACCCCGACCGCCGCCAGGGCAGCCGCCGTTTTCGGTCCGATGCCGGCGACGGTGTCCACGGGGTCCTGCGGCCCCGGGCGGCCGGATCGGGCGCTCACGCCTGGCTGGGGTCGATCTCGAAGCGGCACTGGATGGTGCCGAACATCACGGTGTCGCCGGGCTCCACGGGGTGAGGCTTGCCGGCACTGACGCGGGTGCCGTTGACGAAGGTTCCGTTCATGGTCCCGACGTCCTCGACGACGGTGAAGGTGCCGTCGGCCTCACGATGCAGCCGGGCGTGGCGGCGGGAGATCGAGCGCTTGCCGTCGACCGGGGTCAGGTCGATGTCCGGGTGGATTCCGGTCACCGGGTCGATCCGGCCGACGGTGGTCTCCCCCTCCTTGGCGAGCGGGAAGGCGAGGCCGGTGGTGACCTCGACCAGCCGTGCCCGCGGGTCCGGCGGGCCCTTGGGCCCGTCCGCGGCGCCGGGTCCTTCGAGGTCGACGGCGTGCCCCAGGGCCTCCTCGAGCATCTCGGTGGTCTGGCGCAGCCGCCGCACCAGCTTGCGCATGATCCGGATCGTGATCTCGGGGTTGTGCTTGAGGATGAAGGTGAAGGCCGAGCGGTCGATCATGACCGCGTCGAGGTCGGTCTTGGCGAGGGCGGTGGCTGAACGGGGAACCTCGTCCTCGAGCATGCACATCTCGCCGAAGAAATCACCCTTGCCGAGGACCGCGAGGATCTCGCTCTTGCGGCCGAGACGCTTGCGGATCTCGACCTCGCCGGACTCGATGACGTACATGGCGAGGCCGAGATCGCCCTCCTCGAAGACCACGCTGCCGGCCTTGAAACTGGTGCGCAGGGGCTCCAGGGAGTCGTGCGCGTCCTTGCCGCCGGTCATCTTGAACTTCGCCATCAGCCACTCCACTCCACCGAGCCGCGTCCGGTGTCCACGGTCACCTCAGCGCCGACCGGGAACGCCATGTTGGCCGCCCGGTGCCCGAAGGGCAATCCGACCACCACCGGCACCCCCGACGGCGCGATCTCGGCGAGCCGCCGCCGCCACGCCGCGGTGCACTCCCCGACCGGGCGGCAGCGGTGCAAACTCCCGCAGATCAGTGCTTTCACCCCACCGAAGCTAGCAGAGCCGGCGACCTGGGTCAACAGACGGTCGAGGCGGTAGGGCGGCTCGGCGACCTCCTCGAGGAACAGCACGCGACCGTCCAGGTCGGCCTCCCAGGGGGTCCCGGCCAGCGCCGCGAGGACGCTCAGGTTGCCCCCCGCCGAGATCCCCCGGGCGCCCCCGGGCCGCACGACCCGAGGCGGGTCGAAAGTGAACAGGGTGTCGCCGACGAGTCGGCCCTCGAGAAGCGACCGCAGCCGCCGGGCGTTGGCCGGCCTCGCAAGCCCCGCCGCGACCATCGGCCCGTGGACCTGCACCCCGGAGTCCGCCAGCGGGTTGAGCACGGCGCTGAGGTCGGAGAAGCCGACGAAGCACGCGCCCGCGTCCGCCAGCCGGGCCCAGGGCAGCCTGGCCAGGAGCCGGGCCGTCCCGTAGCCGCCGCGAGCGGCCACGAGCAACCGCACTCCGCGCTCGAGGAGCCCTTCGAGCGCCTCGAGGCGCTCCTCGTCGGTGCCCGCCAGGTAACCCTCCCGCCGCTGGAGGTTGGCCGCGAGCTCCACAGGATGGCCCCACGACCCGA
Source organism: Candidatus Methylomirabilota bacterium (assembly GCA_035464095.1). GTDB lineage: Bacteria > Acidobacteriota > Thermoanaerobaculia > Thermoanaerobaculales > Sulfomarinibacteraceae > JAHECW01. The sequence goes on from DATHSO010000052.1 coordinate 6,127, forward strand.
GGACGTCGAGCCCGGGTTGGAGCTTGTCCGGGTCCACGGGCCCGGAGAGGGCCACCACACCGATGGGCTCTCCGGCCTGCAGGGCGCGCCACTCGCTCATGACACCTCAACGATAGCTCAACTTCGATCAGCATTTTTCGGCCCCGGTGCCTCGTCTGGCACCGGGGCCGAAAAATGCAGCAGGAGGCTGTAAGCCGGATTCTGTGTCCCGAGGACGGCGTTCATTCATCTCGGCCGCCCGTCACCGGACGGCTCTAGCGGCCTACCCGGGAGTCTCCCCCGCCGTGGCGGGGTACGGGGACGGGCGACCCTCGACTCCCCTATTCGGCCTTGCTCCGCATGGGGTTTACCGTGCCCTCGCCGTCACCGGCGAAGCGGTGCGCTCTTACCGCACCCTTTCACCCTTACCCGCGGTCGTCCCGCGGGCGGTTTGCTTTCTGCGGCACTTTCCCTCGCGTTGGCCGCGGCCGGGCGTTACCCGGCATGCTGCCCGTCCGGAGTCCGGACTTTCCTCGACAGCCCGAAGCTGCCGCGAACGCCCGCCTCCTCCTGCACCGGCCAGGATACCATTCCGGCGGCGGTCAGAGGCCGAGCTTCTTCATCTTCTTGCTGAGGCCGCCCCGGGACAGGCCGAGCTGGGCGGCGGCGCGGGACTGGTTGCCGTCGTTGGCCTCCAGGACCCGCCGGATCATCCAGTCCTCGAAGAGCTCGCGGGCCGAGGCCAGGTCGGCGGCAGCTAGGCGCTCGAGGTCGAGGTCGCGCCCCCAGGTCGGCGGCTCGGGCGCGGCTTCCCGGTCCGCCGTCTCGTGGGCCGCCTCGACGCTCTGGCCACGGGCCCGGGCGCCGGCCAGCACGGCGTTGATGGCCGCGATCAGGGAGCGCAGGTCGCCGATCGCGGGCCGCCGGCCGCTCGTGCGCAGCACCAGCACGTGTTCGGGGCCGACGGTGGCCACCAGCAGATCCTCGTCCAGCTCGTTGACCTGCTGGACCCGGGTGCCGGTCGCCCGAACCAGCGCCTCGTCGTTGGCCAGGCGGGTGAGCACCCCGCTGCGGCGGGCCAGCTGGCCGAGGTCGCCGGCACTCGACACCATCGCCACGCTGCCGTCCCGGTCGCGGTACAGGACCATGGCGCCGTCGAAGCCGAGGCGGTCCACCGCCCAGCTCAGGGGCTCGGCGAGGGCGCCGCGGCCGATCGCCGACGCGGTGGTCTCCAGCAGCGACACCACGTCCTCGAAGGACGCCTCGCCCCGGAACTTCTGGGTCGCCTCGCCGCTGCCGGCTCCGGACTCGTCGTCGGCCGGCGCGATCGCCTCGGGAGTGATGGCGAAGGCCCCGGTGCTCGCCTCGACGATCACCAGGCGAGCCGACGACAGGTGCACCAGGTCGCCGCAGTTGAAGGTCGCGGACGCGACCCGGGTGCCGTTGATGAAGGTGCCGTTCTTGCTGTCGAGGTCGGTCACGTGGAGGCCGGCGTCCTGCACCCGGAGAACCGCGTGGTGCCGCGAGACGTCCTTCTGGTCGATGACGATGTCGTTGTCCGGACGGGAGCCGATGCGGTAGCTGCGGCCGCGGGCGAGCTCGGTGCGCTGCTCGCCTTCGGTGGGGTGCGTGTAGACCAGGATGAACTGCGCCATGCTTCTCTGCCTCCGCCGCTTCCCCGACCGGAAGGGCCCCGTTCGTGGTGCTTTGGGTCAGTCTAACGGAGACGGGCAGCCGCGCAAAGCTCCCGGTCGGCCTCAGGCCCGGCGGCCGTTGATGGCACGGCGAACCAGGTCGGTGTCGATCCGCAGGCGGTGGCGGCCTTCCGGACCCTCCTCGAGGCCATCGAAGCTCCACGGGTCGAACTCGATGCGGTTGATGATGCGGCCGAACACCGCGCGCAGAGCGCGGGCACCGGTGCGGGTGCTGCGCGCCGCCTCCTCGGCGATCATGGCCGCGGCCACGTCGTCGAGCTCGAGGTCGATACCGAGGACGTCGAAGTAACGCTTGGAGCGCAGGTAGGGCGAGTCCACCGATTTGAGCAGGATCTCCTTGAGGACTCGCTCGTCGAGGTCGCGCAGGAGCACCACGTCGTCGAAGCGCGCCATGAACTGGGGCACCATGCCGTACTCGAACAGGTCCTCGGGCTTGAGGAAGTCGGCGAGGGCGAAGCGGGTCTCGATGCGCACCTGGCCGTCGGCGGTCTGGATCGCCTGGGACTTGAGCTTCTCGCCGCTGCCCGGCTTCACCACCCGCAGGTAGACCTGGTCGTACAGGCCCTCGAAGGCGCCGCCGCAGATGAACATCATGTGCCGGGTGTCGATGGACAGGGTCTGGAGCTTCTCCTCGCCGTCGACCCAGACGTGGGTGCGGTAGGTGACGACCTCGCCCTCCATCAAGGTCAGCAGCCCCTGCTGCAGCACCACCCCGATGGCGTTGGGCTTGCCGGCGACGATGGACGACATCTTGTCGATCTCGTCGATGCAGATGGTGGCTCGCTCCATCGTCGAGGTCAAATCCTTGGCGGTGGGCTGCTCGCCCACCAGGGCGCGGGCGCGCTGCTCCACGGCGGCCATCAGCCGCGCCGGCTGGAACTCGAGCCGCTCGGCGTCCACCAGCAGGTTGGCGTTGATGATGGTCATGGCGCGGAACGGGCGGTACTCGGCCACGTCGTGGTACATCCGCTGGATGTTGTTCATGATCGTGGTCTTGCCGGTGCCCGAGTTGCCGATCAGGAGGATGTTGCCCGGGACCTTGCCGGTGGTGTGCTTGTACACCGCCACCGAGGTGTAGCGCAGGGCCGTCGACTGCCCGAGCACCCCCTTCTGGAGCTCCTGGAAGATCTCGGGCGGCGTGATGTCGGTGAGGGCCCTCGGCCCGCTGCCGCCTGTCGCCGTCGGGTTCGGATCACTGCTCATGCTCGCTCCTCTGCCGCACCGGGTGCGGCCCCGATTCCCGCGCCGCAAGGAACTTGACGACACCGGGAGTCAATTCCTGTATACGACCGACGCTCCGCCGGCGTCTCAGCCGGCCGGAACCCACAGGCCGTCGCGCGGCTGAAGCTCGACGCCGTCGATGTGAACCGACACGCCGCAACCGCCGGGCCTGAAGTCGGTGACGATGTCCACGTGCTGCGCCGAGCGGTTCAGCACACCTTCGGCCTCGAGGGCCTCGATGCGCCGCCGGCCCTCCTCGGAGGAGGGGTCCCTGACGAAGCAGTCCTCGTAGCTCGCGCCGATGGCGATGTGCAGGGTGCCGCCGACCTTCTCGACGAAAAGGGGGTGCTTGAGGACCCGCTCGAGGCCCGGGTTCATGCCGAGGGCCACCTCGCCGAGCCTGTGGGAGCCCTCGTCGGTCTCGATGATCGCCGCCAGGTGCTCGTGGCCCTCGTCGGCACGGTACTCCGCGATCCGCCCCTCCTCGAAGCGCAGGTAGATCCCGCGGATGTCGTTGCCGCCGTAGGTCACCGGCAGGTCGACGAAGATCTCGCCGGCCACGCTCGAGGCGTCGGGGCTGGTGAAGACCTCGCCGTCGGGGAAGTTGCGCAGGCCGTAGGACATCACGGCGTGACCCTGGGCGATGCTCATGTCCAGGGTCAGGTCGCGGCCGTCGTGGGGCGAGCGGGTGACGATCCGGACCCGAACGCCGTCGTCGATGAGGGGCGCGATGGCCTCCTCGGCGGTTTTCAGGGGCCGCGGGTCCACCGTCGAGGCGCCGACGATGAAGCGCTCGAACTCCTCCGGCGTCATGCCCTCGAGCTCGGCGAAGGCCGGGGTCGGGTACAGGGTGATGACCCAGGGCTTGGACAGGCGGATGTTGGCGAAGGGCCGGTCGGCCGCCGCCAGGGCCTGCTGCTGGGCCGGGTCGAGGCCCCGGTACTGGCTCGGGTCCTCGGCGCCGAGGACCTCGATGTACTTGGTCATGCTCTCGTAGCGCTGCCGGTGCCACTCGGGCGCGCGGGCGAGCTGCTCGGCGCCGGCCGAGCGCCCCATGGCCGCCGACCAGACCCGGCCGCGGTCGTTGTTGGGCGGCACCAGGCAGACGTCCGGCACCCCGCCCGCCTCGATCACCCGCCGCTCCAGGACCGCCATCAGCGGCCAGCACGCCCGCTCGCCCTTGATCATGACGCGGTCGTCGGGCCCGACACCCCCGATGGAGTGCTCGATGAGGAAGCCGGCCCAGGTCTCGAGATCGTGTTGGTCGATCATTCGTGCCTCCGATCCGTGCCGCCGCCTTGCGGGCGCGCGGCGCCCAGGATTGTAGTAGGTTATGCTCCGATTGTGAAAGCGGTTCTCACCGACGGCCACGGGAGCGAGGACGTCCTGCGGGTCGGGGACCGTCCGGAGCCCGACCTGACGGCGGCCACCGTCCGGATCTCGGTGACCGCGGCCGGGCTCAACCGCGCCGACCTCCTCCAGCGCCGCGGCCTCTACCCGCCGCCCCCCGGCGTTCCCGACACCCTCGGCCTTGAGTGCGCCGGCACCGTCGTCGAGGTGGCGCCGGGGGTGACCGGCTTCGCCCTCGGCGACCGGGTCATGGGCCTGTTGGCGGGGGGCGGCCAGGCCGAGTCGGCGGTGGTGGACCACGGCTCGGTGATGAAGGTCCCCGGGCACCTGGCCGACGACGAGGCCGGGGGCTTCCCGGAGGTCTACCTCACCGCGTTCCTCAACCTCTTCCTGCTCGGCGGGCTCGAGCCTGACGGCACGGCCCTGGTCCACGGCGGCTCGGGTGGGGTCGGGACCGCCGCCATCCAGCTCGTCAAGGAGGCCGGCGCCCGCGTGCTGGTGACCGCCGGCTCGCCCGAGCGCTGCCACCGCTGCCTCGAGCTCGGCGCCGACCTGGCCGTGAACCACCACGACGAAGACTTCGCCGACGCCGCTCTCAAGCTCACCGCCGGCCAGGGCGTCGACGTGGTGCTGGACTGCATCGGCGGCCCGTACCTCGAGCCCCACCTCAGGGTGCTCGCGCCGGACGGCCGGCTCGTGGTGATCGGGCTGATGGGCGGCGGCAGCGCCGAGCTCGACATGCGCCGCCTGCTGTCGCAGCGGATCCGGATCATCGGCTCCACCCTCCGGGCCCTGCCGGTGGAGCGCAAGGCCGGGATCGTACGGGCCTTCCTCGACCGCTTCGGCGGCGCCCTCGCCGCCGGCCGGCTGCGGACCGTGGTCGACTCGGTCTACCCCATGGCCGAGGTCGCCGAGGCCCACCGCCGGCTCGCCTCGGGCGACGCGTTCGGCAAGGTCGTGCTGCGGGTTCGGTAGCGAGACCTGCCGGTTCGGCGTTGGTTGTACCTTTAGGGCCGCGAGGAAACCGCAGAGTCCGCGAAGGAGGCACGCTGAGCTCGCAAAGTGAAGCCCTTGATTCGGGGCTTTTTGGCCAGCTCCGGACAGGGCGTCTCACGACAACAGTTCGACCCGGCGCGATGGGCCTCGCGTTCGTTGTGCGCGCTCTTCGCGTTCTTCGCGGTTTCTTCGCCGTTGCCGAAACGGAAGACGTCGATGGCTATGGCAGCCTGCTCAGGCGAAGGTGGCGAGCAGGCCGTCGAGCTCCTGGACGAGCCTGGCAGCGGCGTCGTCGTCGAGGCCGACCAGGGGCGGCCGGGTGCGGTAGGCGCCGACGCCGCGGTGGCGCAGGATGGCCTTGACCGCCGGACCGAGGCCGAAGCGCTCGAGCAGGGCGCGCACGGCGTCGAGCTCGGGTTGGCGGGCCGGGTCGCGCTGGCTGGCGGCGACGAGCTCGGGCACCACGCTCGCCGCCGCGGTGATGGAACCGGCGCCACCGGCTGCCAGGGCCAGGGTGACCAGCGAATCGTGCCCCACCATGACCGACCGGTCGTGCAGGCGGCAGGTGAAGCGGGCGAGCTCGTCGCGGTTCCCGGAGCTGTCCTTGACACCCCCGAAACGTGGGTGGTCGGCGACCGCGTCGAGCAGGGCGTCGGAGATCGGGACCCCGGTGACCTGGGGAATGTGGTAGAGCAGCACAGGCAGATCGGCGGCGTCCAGAACGGCACGGACGAAGGCGGCCACCCCCTCCACGGGGACGCTCCGGAAGTAGAAAGGGGGCGGCAGCAGGGCCGAGCCGAAGCCGAGCCTGCGGGCGGCGCCGACCAGCTGGATCGCCTCCGGCAGCGCGCAGGAGCCGATCCCCAGCATGAGGCCCAGGCCGCCGCGGTGGCGCGCCGCACCCTCGGCCACGACCAGGCGCTCGCCGATGTCGAAGGACGGGAACTCGCCGTTGGTTCCCAGCACGAGGGCGCCGTCGAGCCCGCCCGCCTCGAGCAGCTCGAGGTGCCGCCGCAGCGCCGCCGTGTCCACGCGGCCACCGTCGTCGAGGGGGGTCGGGATCGGCGCGAATGCGCCTGATGGCAGCTCCATGGTTCCTCCGGCTGCGCCGCCTGCGAAATGCGGCGGTGCGGGGAAGTGTACCAACGCATCGGATTCGGGCCCCGTATGCTCTGGCAGGGGACGGTGTGTCCGGTCGCCGGCCCACGGGAGTGTCGAAGATGATCCGTCGCCGCCTGCTCGTCCTTGTCGCCGCCATCGCCATCGCTCTGCCGGCCGTCGCCGCCGACCTCATCCTGCCGGTCTTCGCCCTCAACGCGGAGCTCCCCGACGGGCGCCGCCAGAGCACCGAGCTCTACCTGGTCAACCCCGGACCGCATCCGGTTCAGGTGGGAATCTCCGAGCTGCTGCCGGGATGGGTTCGTCGCCCGGCGCCGTGCGGCGAGTTCATGTCCTCGACCCGGGTCATCCCACCCAGATCGGCGGTGGTGTGGACGGCGTCGGGCATCGCCACCGACCTGGGCTGCGCCGAGGAGGCGATGGGCGCCCTCGCCCTGCGCAGCGACGGTCCGATCCGGATCAGCGGCCGCCTGGTCAGCCACGCCGAGGCCGAAGCGGTTCCCCGCCGGGGCCCCGCGCCTCAGGGCGTGCTCTCGGGCCCCGGCCAGGTGGTGGAGGCGATCCCGGTGAGCCGCCTGCCCGGTCCGACCACCCTGCTCGTCCCGGCTCTCCTGTGGCACCGCAACCCCTGCGGCGACCCCGGCTTCACCAGCGTCGTCCAGCTCGCCAACCCCGGCGAGGCGCCGGTCACCGCCACCTTCTACCTGCCGCTCGAGGGCCGGCGGGCGGTGCGGGTCAACGGCCGCGTCGAGGCTCTCCCCCACCAGGTGGTGGTGGAGCCCGGACGCTTCCGGCAGATCCGCATCGAACCGCTGCCCCGCCCCGACGGCCTCTGCCTGGAGCCCGAGAGCTTCGACCTCGAGGTGGTGGTCGACGGCCCGCTGGCGGTTGTGGGCACCGTGCTGGATCACGCCGCCGGTGACGGCCGCACGGTCCGCGCCGTCGACCTGGAGCGCGACTGACCTTCCCCGGGAGCGCCCCCGTCAGAGATCGAGGGGCAGGGCCTGCTGGCCTTCGACCCTGTGCAGCCACTTGAGGCGGAAGCTGCCGCCGCCGAGCGGCTCGAGCTCGAATCGGGGCGGCTGCTGCCGCTGCCACTCCAGAAGGTCGTGGCGGCGGAAGAACTCCCGGATGTGGGGTGAGCGCAGCTCGGACGAGCCCCGCCAGAAGCTCTCGGTGAGGGACACCTCCACCGGCATCGGGCGGTCCGGAAGCTCGAGCAGCACCCGGTCCCACTCCGGGCGGAACCAGAGGCTGACCTCCCGCCCCAGGACGCGCACCCCGTAGGTGCCGTGCCCGTCGGACCAGGCTGACACGATCATCGCTGGGATAAGTCTAGCAGTGCCAGCGGATGCGGGCTACTCCCCGTCGCCGAACGAGATCCCGAGGTCGCGGGCGGTGAGAACGGTGTCACAGTCCACGGGCACGACCTTCATCCGGCTCGTCGCCACCTCGAGCGGCACTGCGAGCACCGCAGGCGGGTCGAGGGCGACCATGTGGTTGAAGGTGCCCTCCTCGATGAGCCGCACCGCCGCCGCCCCGAAGCGCAGGGCGAGGAGGCGGTCGAAGGTCGTGGGCCTGCCGCCGCGTTGGATGTGTCCGAGGACCACGGTGCGGGTCTCCTTGCCGGTGCGTTCGGCGATACCGGCGGCCACCTGCTCCGCGATACCGCCGAGCCTGACCTCGCGTCCGATCTCCTCGCCCTTGACCACCAGGCCGCCGCCCTCGGCCTTCGCCCCCTCCGCCACCACCACGATGGCGAAACGGCGGCCGCGAGCCTCCCGGTCGGTGATCTTGTCGCACACCCGCTCGATGTCGTAGGGGATCTCGGGAATCAGGATGACGTCGGCGGTGGACGCGACACCCGAGTGGAGGGCGATCCAACCGGCGTAGCGGCCCATGACCTCCACCACCATCACCCGCTCGTGGGCCTCGGCGGTGGAGTGGAGCCGGTCGATGGCCTCGGTGGCCACGGTGACCGCTGTGTCGAACCCGAATGTGGCAACCGTGCCGGTGAGGTCGTTGTCGATGGTCTTGGGCACCCCGACCACCGGGATGCCCTTGGCGGCGAAGCGGCTCGCGATCCGCATCGAGCCGTCGCCGCCGATGGCGATGAGGGCGTCGATCTTGAGCCGCTTGAAGTTCTGGACGACTTCGTCGGACCGGTCGACGAGCTGGACCGGCTGGCCCGGGAGGTGCACTGGGAACTCGAATGGGTCGCCCTTGTTCGTGGTGCCCAGGATGGTGCCGCCGATGTGGGTGATGCCGCGCACCGCGTTGGCGTCGAGCTGGATGATCTGGCTGGTGTCGAGCAGTCCGGTGTAGCCGCGCCGGATGCCCACCACCTCCCAGCGCCGGTTGAGGGCGGACAGCACGACGGCGCGAATCACCGCGTTGAGGCCGGGCGCGTCACCGCCTCCGGTGTTGATGGCGATTCGCCGGATCTTCTGGGTCATCCGCACCTCCGGGATCCCGGCCGAGTGTAGCGTGGATCCCCGGCCCGCTATAGTGGCAGCGAGGAGGTCGGGATGAGGTGGATGCCCGCGGTGCGTCGTTGAGCGACCGATTCCGGCCCCCGGGCGCCAGCCGCCTCGCGGCCTGGATCGCCGCCGAGCTCGACGGCCGCCGCTCGGTTCTCGGCACCCCCGGAGAGCTCGTCTTCCGCCCGCGTCCTGACCACCGCTTCACCCTGGAGCTCCGCGGCCGCCGGCTCGAGACCCCGGTCGGCGTCGCCGCCGGGCCGCACTCCCAGCTCGCCACCGGCCTCGTCGCCGCCTGGCTGAGCGGCGCCCGGGTCATCGAGCTCAAGACGGTCCAGACCATCGACGAGATCGCCGTTGGGAAACCCTGCATCGACATGGCCGACGAGGGCTACAACACCGAGTGGTCCCAGGAGCTCCGGGTCGAGGCGTCGTTCGCCGAGTACCTGACGGCGTGGGTGCTGATCCACACGCTGCACGCCCGCCTCGGCTTCCCGGGCCCGCGGCCCGGGGTGGTGTTCGATGTCAGCGTCGGCTACGACCTGGAGGGCCTGAGGCGGCCCAACATGCGCTGGTACCTGGAGCACATCGCCAACGCCGGCGACGAGCTCGAGCGCTGCCGGTCGGAGGTCGGCCGCCACCTGCCGGAGGCGCTCGAGGTGGAGATCCCGGCCCGCCTGGCGGACAGCGCCACCCTGTCGACCCTGCACGGCTGCCCGCCCGAGGAGATCGGCGCCATCGTCGACCACCTGACCGGGCACTGGGGGCTCCACACCGCGGTCAAGCTCAACCCGACCCTGCTGGGCCTGGACGAGGTCCGGGCGATCCTCGCCGACCTCGGCTGGCGCCATCTCGAGCCCGAGCCTGCCGCCTTCTCGACCGACCTCCCCTACCCCGAGGCCCTCGACCTGCTGCTCGGCCTGCGGGCCGACGGGGTCCGCCGCGGCCTCGAGGTCGGGGCCAAGCTCTGCAACACCCTGCCGGTGGCCAACCGGCGCGCCGCGCTGCCCGCCTCCGAGGCGACGGCCTACCTCTCGGGCCGCCCCCTCCACGCGGTCGCGGTCGCCCTCGCCCACCGCCTCACCGAGGACTCGGGGGGCCAGATCCCGATCTCCTTCGCGGGCGGCGCCGACGCCGCCACCACCCCCGAGCTGCTGGCCGCCGGCCTGCGCCCGGTGACCCTGTGCTCAGACCTGCTGCGGCCCGGCGGCACCCTTCGCCTCGGCCACGTCCTGGCGGCGGTCGACGGCGCCCTCGACGGGGCCGGCGCTTCGAGCCTCGACCACCTCGCACTGCTGCGAGACGGCCGCGGAGACGGCGATCCCGCGGCGGCGGCCCGCCGCAACCTGGCCCGGTACGCGGCGGCCGTGCGGAGCGAGCCGACCCTGCGCGCCGACGCCTACCGCCGCGATCGCACCAAGACGGCGCGCGTCCTCGGCCCGTTCGACTGCATCCGGGCGCCGTGCACCGACGCCTGCGCGATCGACCAGCGGGTGCCCGAGTACATGCGCCGGGTGGCGGCGGGCGACGTCGACGGCGCCGCCGCCGTGATTGCCGCCGACAACCCGCTGCCGTCGATCCTCGGCCGGGCCTGCCACCACCCCTGCGAACCGGTGTGCCTGCGGACCCACCTCGACGAGCCCCTGGCGATCCGGGAGATCAAGCGCTTCGTCACCGAGCACGGCGCCTCGCCCGCGCCGGAGACACCGCCGGACACGGGTCTTCGGGTCGCCGTCGTCGGCGCCGGCCCGTGCGGCCTGGCGGCTGCAACCTTCCTGCGGCGGGCCGGGGCCGCGGTCACGGTCTTCGAGGCCGGCCGCGAGGCCGGCGGCATGGTCTCGGCCACCATCCCCGGCTACCGCGCCGACCCCGGGGCGGTGCGCCGGGACCTCGACGCGGCTTCGGCCCTCGGCATCGAGGTGGTGACGGAGGTGGTCGTGGGCCGCGACCGCGGAATCGGCGACCTCCTCGCCCGGGACTTCGACCACGTGGTGGTTGCGGCGGGAGCCCAGCGAGGGCTCCGGCTGGGCCTCGAGAACGAGGAGGCCCCGGGAGTCCTCGACGGGCTCGACTTCCTGCGCGCGGTGCGGCGCGGCTCGCCGCCGCCCGTCGGCCGCCGGGTCGCGGTGATCGGCGGCGGCGACGTCGCTGTGGACTGCGCCCGCTCGGCGCGGCGTCTGGCGGCCGAGACCGTGGAGCTCGCGTACCGCCGGACCCGCACCGAGATGCCGGCCCACCCCGAGGAGCTCGCCGAGCTCGACCGCGAGGGGATCGCGATCCGCGAGCTGCTCGCCCCACGGCGCCTGGTCGTCGAGGGCGGTCGCCTGCGGGCGGTTGAGTGGACCCGGACGGTCCTCGGCGAGCCCGACGGGTCCGGCCGGCTGCGCCCCGAGCCGAGCCCCGGACCCGGCGTGACCCTCGAGCTCGACACCCTCATCGTGGCCATCGGCCAGCGCCCCGACCCGTCGGTGCTGGATGGCGTCGCGGTGGAGCTGAACCCGGACGGTTTCGTGATCGTGGACCCGGCCACCCGTGCCACCTCCCACGACCGAGTCTGGGCCGGCGGCGACCTGGTGGCGCCGGGGCCGTCGAGCATCGTCGAGGCCTGCGGCGACGGCCGGCGGATCGCCGAGGCGATCCTCGTCCTGGAGGGGCTGCTCGACACGCGCTGGGAGCCTCCGCCCCCGCCGGAGGAGCTCGACCTCGCCGGCCTCCTTCGCCGCCGGAGCGGGCGCGTGCCCCGCGTCGAGACGCCCCGGATCACCAGGAGCACGACACGCGGTTTCGTCGAGGTCGTGGGCACCCTGTCGCCGGACGCGGCGCGGCGGGAGGCGGCCCGCTGCCTCGACTGCGACTGGCTGTGCAGCACCTGCGAGGGGGTCTGCCCGAACCGGGCGATCGTCACCTATCGGAGCTCGCCGTGGCAGGCGACAGGAAGCGCCGACGGGGACTTCCAGGTCGGCCAGAATCACCAGGTGGCTGTCCTCGCGGACCTGTGCAACGGGTGCGGCAACTGTGCGACCTTCTGCCCCACCGCGGGCCGGCCCTGGCGCGACAAGCCGCGGGTGTACTGGCATCGCGGCGACTTCGAGGCCGAGTCGGACAACGCCTTCATGCTGCTCGTGAGCGAGGGCGAGACGCTGATCCAGGCCCGGGACGGAGGCGAGCTTCACCAGCTCCGGGACGGCGACGTGGTGCGGTACCGCGGGCCGGGCGGGGCCGCGCGGCTGGACCGCGGCACCCTGGAGATCACCGCCGGTATCGAGCCGCCCCTTGCCCTGTGCGGGGCGATGCTCACCCTGCTGCGCGGGATCACGTCGTCGATGCCGCACCTGCCGGCGGTCGAGGCGGAGCCCGGGTGGGTGGTGGGCCGGGAGCGGTAACAGAAACAGTGGCAGCGGCAGCGGCGGCAAACAGGGGCAGCAAACAGCGAACAGCGGCAGGGACGGTGATCAGGGTCAGCGGCAGCGATCAACGTCCGCACCCGGGCTCGACGCTCCCGACCGCCGCAGCGCCCGTGAGGGCGGGTGTAAAAC
>DATHSO010000053.1:0-14885 GCA_035464095.1 Candidatus Methylomirabilota bacterium
GAGTCCAGATTTCGCCGTTCCCACGTAGGCTCATCGGTCTCGCCCGGCCGAATCGGGTTCGTCATCCTGCGGACTGGTCGTTCACCTCCCGTTGCTCCCCACCCCGCCTCACGGCGACGCAGTTACGTTCGGTTTCGGGCCCGTGGTGCAGGCCCCGCGGGGACTTCCACCCCGCTGACTGTGTACGCTCACGGACGCACGTGGGGCCGGCGGCTCGCCGGCCTTGTCGGGACGATTCCGGTTGACCTCGCCTGCGTCCGGTTCGGCCCCGTGCCCGTGCCCGTACCCGTGCCCGTGCCCGATGTCAGCGATCAGCAACCGGCGATCAGCAACCAGCGACAGCGATCAGCGGTGGCGATCAGGGGAAGCAACCGGGTGCTGGTCCGGCCCCCGGTGGCGCTCAGCGCACGTTCCACCACCCCTGGGAGGGTTGAGCCGGCGTGAACTCCACGCCGAGCAGCACCACCCCGAGGGTGCGCGGGTCGGCGGCGCCGGCGTCGGCGGGCCGGTAGGGCTCGCTCGTGATCTCGATCTGGATCCGGCCGGCGGCGGCGGCGGCCGCGTCCACCGGCACCGAAATCACCGCGGCGCTGTGTTCGAGCTCCGGCAACGACGCCGCCTCCACGCCGTCGACGAAGATCCGCGGCCGGGCCGGGGTCGGCCGCGGTGCGGCGAGGCGCAGCTCGAGGGTCCCGGGCTCGTCCACCGCCAGCCGGAGCCGCGCGTCGGGCTCCAGCCAGACCCCGCGGCCGAGCTCGCCGAAGGACTCCGGGCCGTAGCCGCCGTCGAGCTCGAGGCGGAGCCCGGCACGTTCCCCGGGGGTCGCGGCACTGCCGCCCCAGCGTGCACCGGGAGGCCGGACGACGACGTCGAGGAGCTGGACGGCGAGAGGACGATCGTCGGCGCCGCCCGGCGGGTAGCCGTCGCCGCGGCCGAGCTCGACGATGACCGGCTCGCCGAGGGCGTCCGAGTCGGTCCGGGTCCACAAGCGGGTGGCCGGCGCACGGCCGTCGAGCACGAAGCGGCCGCCGCCGTGGCTGACGAAGACGTCCAGCGGGAGCTCGCCCGGCGCCGGCTTGAGCTCGAGCCCGACCAGGGTGCCCGCCGGACAGGGCGGCAGCCAGAGCTCGGCGCCCGGCCCGGCCCACATGAAGGGCCGCCCGTCCGGCAGCCGCTCGAGGGTCCACCAGCGGCCCACCGGCAGCGGTGGGTTGTCGATCACGGCCGCGGTCAGGAAACGGCGCTGGGTCAGGGGCCGCAGACGCTCGGAGACCCCACCGTAGACGCCCGCCGTGCCGGTGAGCGACGGCCAGTAGAGGTGGGGGTGGACGGTGGCGACCAGCCACGGCCGGCCGACGCCGAGCCACGGCTCGGGGGCCCGCGGCGACAGGACCAGGGGCGGCGCCGGCTCGCCGCGCCAGGCGAGCACCGACCAGCGGTAGGCGGCGAAGACGTGGACCTCGGGTTCCACCACCGCCGCCCAGCCGAGGTCGGCGGCGCGGTCGGCAGCTTCGAGGGTCGCCTGCCAGGCGCCGAAGGTCTGCGAGTGCTGCTCCGAGACCAGGGGTAGCGACCGCGCCGCGGCGAGGCCGGTCAGGCCCAGCAGCCCGGCCACCGCCACCGGCGGCGCCGCGAGGGAGGCGGCCCCGGCGACCAGGGGAGCGACTGCCAGGTGGACGGCCACCGCGTAGCGGGGGTAGCTGCGGTTTTGCAGCATCACCAGCTGGGCAGCGGTCAGTGCGAGGACCACCGCCCAGGCCAGGGCCGCGCGGGTGCCGACCCGGCGCCGCCACACGGCGAGGCCCACCAAGGCCGCCAGCGCCAGCGCCGCCGCCGGCACGAGCCCGCCCGCCCCGGTCACCAGGCCGAGGTCGGCGAGAGTCTCGGGGTTGCGGTGAAGTCGGTCGACGTGGTAGCTGGCGTGGTTGACGAAGGGCGCGACGAAGGCGGCCCAGCCGCCCTCGAGGCGGGCCATCACCGCCACCGCCGCGGCCACCGCCGCCGCCCCGAGCGCCACGCCGGGGAGCAGCCGCCGACGGGGCCGCACCGCGTCGGCGCCGATCAGCCACACGAGCGCCACGGTCGGCAGCAGGATCGGCCGCACCAGGAAGGACGCGGTGAGCAGGAGGGTGAAGGCGCTGGCGCGCCGCCCCTCGAGGCCGCCGGCCAGCAGCGCCGCCGCGGCCAGGGCCAGGGCCGCCGCCGCGGTGGTCGAGAAGCCGCGCACCGAGAAAAGCCACGGCCCGGGCAAAGCGAGCACCAGCAGCGCCGCCGCTGTCGCCACCGCGGGCGGGGCGACCCGGCGCCCGAGGGCGGCCAGCGGCCACAGGGCGAGGATCGAGGCCACGGCCGACACCAGCTGCAGCGCCCGGTAGGGCTCGCCCGAGACCGGCAGCAGGAGGTGGCCGAGGGCGAGGAAGCCCGGGAAGCCCGGTGGGTGCGGGAAGTGGGCGGCCAGGGAGAAGTCGAGCATGCCGCGGGCGAAGATGGTCTCGTCCCACTCCCAGGGCCCCGAGGCCAGCAGCGCGAGCCGCGACGCCGCCAGCAGCACCACGGTCAGCCCGGTCAGGGCGAGGTCGAAGCGGGGCCTGGCGAGGCCCCACAACCGGAGCGGCGAAACCGCCGGGATGGGGGGTGGGCGATGGCTATCGGCCGCGGTCATCGCGGCGATCATACCGAGGCGACGACAACGGCGCCCCGGGGGGCGCCGTGTCTCATGCCGCGGTGGTGTCCGGCGTCAGGGGACCACGAGGTCCCAGGACAGGGCGTCGCCGGTCTCGAAGTCGTCGGCGAAGATCACGTCGCTCGCGCCGCACACCCAGGTGCCGCCGGCGATCTCGACGTCGTCCACCGCCCACCACCACTCGTAGGACGCGTTGTAGTAGTGGAATCGGACCTCGACGTCGTTCTGACCGACAGCCTGGGCGGTGATGTCGACGGTGACCAGGCCCGAGGTGTCGCCGCCGGTGAAGCTGGCGACGTTCACCCAGGCGCCGCCGGTGGCGCCGGAGCGCACATCCACGTCGCAGATCTCGGTGGAGTACTGGTTGAAGTCGTGCTTGAAGCGCAGCTCGACCTGCTCGTGGCCGGTGCAGTCGACGGGCGCGGTGATCAGCTCCTCGTCGTGGGTGACGCCGGTGCCGGCCTCGTCCGAGTCGACGATGGCGAACGGCTCGGTGAGGGCCAGCACCCGCCCGCCCGGGTTGTCGGTGGTCCAGGTGGCGGCGGGCCCGGTGGCGGTGCCGTTGTGGACCACCGTCCAGGTGGCCGGGATGCCGCCCGCGAAGTCTTCGAGCATGACCGACTCCCAGACCACTTCGCCAACGGGCACGGTGAGCAGGGCCGTGGCCCCGGGCCACGGTCCGCCGTTGGCAGCGGTCAGGTTGGCAAGGTCGAAGATCACGTCCCCGCCGCACGCCGCCGACCCGTCGAGGTCGAAGATCACCGGCATCTGGGACGGAGCCACGGCGCCCGCCGGCACGTCGCCGAAGGAAACGACGCCGCCGGAGATCGCCACCGGCCCCGCCGAGGCGGCGTTGAGGACGATGTCGGCGGTAACGCCGAGGGCGTCGTCGGTGCAGGCCGCGTTGCGCACCAGCGGCGTGAACTGCCAGCTCTCGCCGGGCTCGAGCACCGCGTTGCCGTTGCCGCTAACCTCGGCCAGGCCCTGGGTGTCGGCGGCGCGAACGTCGAGAATGTCGGAGCACAGGTAGTCCTGGATGAGGGGGTAGATGTCGGACATCATCATGCCCCGGTTGCCGACCCCGGGGGTGGTGCAGCCGCCGCAATGGTGGAGCCCGATGAGCTTGTCGTCGGCATCGCGGTAGATGGGCGAGCCCGAGCTGCCACCCTCGGTGTCGAGGGTGTTGTAGTAACGCAGGTTCGGGGCGTCGGCGTCGACGTCGGTGCCGTCGCCGTGGGTAATTTCGTGGGGACGTCCGGCGGGGTGCTGAATGATGTAGATGCCCTCGCCGTCGGTGACGGGATTGGGGTCGGGCTCGGCGTAGCCGAAGGTGGCAGCGGGGTCGCCGATCACCGAGTTGAGGGTGAAATCGAGGCTCGTCAGCGTGGCCTCACAGCTCACGTAGGGCGAGGACGCCACGATGTCGTCGCAGCGGAAGCTCTGCCAGTCCGGAGTGGTCGGGCCGCTGCCGCAGTTCTGGTTGTAGTAACGGAAGACGAACTCGGTGGTGTCGCACTCGGCCTGGCTGGTGATGCAGTGGTCGTTCGAGAGTACGTAGTTGTTGGGCGACACGTTGGAGCCCGAGCACCAGAGGCCGCTGATCGGGCTCGAGCCGACGTTCATGAGGCCCACCGAGGCCTGGACGTTGGCCCACTTGCCCGGGTCGGACTGGTAGCAGATCACGTCCTCGAAATCGGATGGCGGGCAGATGCTCTCGGGACCGCCGCCTGGCGGCGCGAAGGGGTCGACGTCGCCCACGAGCACCAGGTCGATGGTGAAGGGGGGCTCGGCGTAGTGGTGGCGCATGTGGAACTCGAGATGGAGCTCCTCGCCGCGGGCCGACAGGCCCCAGAAGGTGCCCAGGTCCTTGGGGCCGCGGCCGGTGATGGTCTCCACCACCCAGCCGGTGGCCGAGCGAACCACCAGGGCGTCGCCGGCTCGCAGGTTGAAGCCGACGAAGTGCGGCTTGAGGAAGAAGGCGTCCTTGACGACGATCGAGTCGACCCAGATGCGCTCGTCCCCGACCTGCACTGCCCGGCCGAGGTCGGGCACCAGGCTGAGGTCGCGGCCGTGGCCGACCACGGCGCGCTCGGGCCGGTCGATGGGCTTGCCGGCCTCGGCGGTCGCAGCGGCGACGAGGCCGACGACCACCGCGACGACGACGATCGCGATCATTCGTTGCATCGGATACCTCCATGAGTTCACCGACGGTGGCGGGACGCCGCCGGCGCTGAAAGACTTCACCGCCCGCCGCGGATCTGAAGACATGAACCTACCCGGTTCCGGCGGCCCGTGCAACCGCCGGGCTGCTCCGGCGGGGTCAGTGCGAGCCGGCCTCGCGGTCGTCCGGCTGGTAGCGGTAGCCGACGCCGTGGACGGTGGTGATGATCAGCGGCGAGCCGGGGTCGCGCTCGATGCGCTTTCGCAGCTGGGAGATGGTCTGGTCCAGGGTGCGGCTCGACGGCAGGTAGTCGACCCCCCAGCAGACGTTGAAGATGGTGTTGCGGTCCACCGCCTTGCCGGCGCGGTCGTGGAGCAGGCGCAGAATGGCGACCTCGCGCAGGCTCAGGTCGACGACCTCGCCGCCGCGCCGGGCGCGCAGCTCGTCGGGCAGGACCTCGAGGTCGCCCATCCGAAACGGCGCCGCCGCCGCCGCCGGGTCGGCGCTCACCTGCGCCGCCCTGCAGCGGCGGGTCACGGCCCGGATCCGGGCCACCACCTCGCGGATCCCGAAGGGCTTGGTGAGGAAGTCGTCGGCGCCGAGCTCGAGGCCGACCACGGTGTCGATCTCCTCGGACTTGGCGCTGATGAAGATCACCGGCACCGTCATGGAGCGGGCGCGCAGCCGGCGGCAGACCTCGTAGCCGTCGACGACCGGCATCATGATGTCCAGGCACACCAGGTCCGGGGCGACCCGGTCATAGAGCGCGAGGGCCTCGGCGCCGTCGGCGGCCTGGTGGACCTGGTAGCCCTCCGCCTCGAGCACCTCCGCCAGGCCCTGCCGGGTCAGCCGGTCGTCCTCGGCGACCAGGATCTTCACCGCTCACCTCCCTCGGCCGGGCCGGGCAGCTCGAGGGCGAAGCAGGCCCCCCGCTCGCTCGGCGCCAGGCGCAGCTCGCCGCCGTGGGCCCGGGCCAGGTCGCGGGCGATGGCGAGCCCGATGCCGGTGCCCGACACGCCCTCGGTGAGCCGGTCGGACAGGCGCACGAAGGGCTCGAAGATCCGCTCCGCCGCTGCTGCCGGGATCCCCGGCCCGCGGTCGGCGACCCGCACCGTGGTGGCGCCGCCGCCCTGGCGCGACACGATCTCGGCCCGACCCCCGGCGGCGGCGTACTTCTCGACGTTGGCCAGCAGGTTGCCCACCACCTGCTCGACGGCGTCGGCGTCGAAGGGGATCGGCCGGGGAGCGTCCAGGTCGAGGGCTAGCTCGACGCCGCGGCTTTGAAGCGACGGCGCGAACTGGGCCGCCACCGCCCGCAGGGTGTCGTCGACGACCCCGGGGGCGGGATGGACGGCGAGCTCCCCGCGGCGGCTGCGGGCGAAGCTCAGGACGTTGCCGATGAGCCGGCCCAGGCGCGCGCTCTCGGCGACGATCACCGCCAGGTGGGAGCGCGCCTCTTCGTCGTCGGCGAGCCGGCGCTCGGCGAGCTCGGCGTAGAGGCGGATGTTGGTCAGCGGCGTCCGCAGCTCGTGGGACACCTGGTTGACGAAGCGCACGCGCTGGGCGGCCTCGCGCAGCTCCCGGGAGCTCTCGCGGTAGAAGACCACGGCCAGGCCGACCAGCACCGCCGCGACCACCACCAGGGCGGCGGCCCTGAGAAAGCCCCCCAGGGCGCCGGGACCGCCGGCGCCGACGAGCTCGGCGCGCAAGGTCCAGGCGGCCAGGGGCGGCGCCAGGCGGCGCTCCACCGCCGCCACGGCCTCGCCCTCGGCGGCCGGCGCACCGGACTGGACCAGCACCTCGCCCCGCGAGTCGAGGAGGGTGATGCGGCGCCAGGGCCCGCCGTCGTCGGCGCCGGACGGCAGCGCCACCGCCAGGTCGGCGAGCAGCCGCGCCCGGTCGAGCTCGGCCGCGACCACCGCCCCCGACGGGGTCCGCCGCCACCACAACAGGTGCAGCCCCGTGTCCCAGTACCAGGCCAGAAAGCCGTGATCGGCGGCCGGTCCGGCGAGCTTCTGGCTCGTGGCCTCGGGCGACGGGGCGGCGGCGGCGAGCAGGGTCCCGTCCTCGAGCAGGCCACGGATCCGGCGCAGGTAGTCGGCCTCGGCGTCGCTGACGCCCGCGGCGAGGGACGGGTGGAGGAGCCGGCCGTCCGGGCCCTGGACGGCGACCTGCGCGATCTCCGGGGTGGTGCGCACCAGGCGCCGCCAGGCCGCGGCGTCGTCCGGCGCGATGCCGTCCGTGAGCTCGGTGAGCCCCCGCGCCCGGTCGTCCAGGAGCCGCCCGACCCGGGCGTCGAGGTCGGCGAGCCGGCTGGCGGCGGCGGCGCCGAGCTGGTCGGCGACGCGGCGGCGCTCGTCGCGCACGCCGCGCACCGCCAGCCACGCCAGCAGCCCGGTGGGCACCACCACGACGAGCACCAGCAGCACCGTCAGGCGTCGCCTCACCCGCTCACCACTTCCGCTGCTTGGACCGCTTGAGCTGGTTCTCCTTCATGCTCTTGCGCTGCTGCCGCCACTCCTCCTGCTTGACGATGGTCTCGGCGTCGGCCTCGTTCTCCGCCGCCACGTCGGCCAGCACCTGGGAGTCGTACTTCTCGGCCGCCTGCTCGGCGAAGGCGGTGTTGGCGAGCAGCAGGCTCTGGGCCTCGGCGATCCTGCCCTCGTCGCGGAGGTCGAGGGCGAGGCGGTTGCGCTCGGTGGCGACCTGCTCGACCACCGCCACCATCACCTCCGGGTCCTCCCGCGCCGCCACCGCCTCGGGATCGGCGCTGTAGCCGGCGGCGACCACCCTCGAGCCGGCCTCGGGGGCCGGCGTCTCGCCGAGGCGCAGGTACGACCAGCGCACCTCGGCCAGGGTGCGGCTCTCGCCGGCACGGCCCGGCGCCGCCTCGAGCTCGAGCAGGATGTACTGCTCGTGGGCGTCATAGAGCTGGTTGAGCGCCACCGCCACTGTCCGGCCGGCGATCTCGGCGTCCCGGCCGAGCACCCGCACCGGCCGGGTGCCGGGGGCGCAGACGATCTCCACCAGCACGTCCTGGGCGGTCACCGACAGGGCGTCGCCGAACTCCAGGTCGAAGATCCGGGCGAGGTCGCGGGGGTGCTCGACGACGGCGTGGTTGCCGTCCGAGCGGCCGGCGAGTCGGGCCATGAGGTCCTCGTTGTAGCCGAGGCCGAGGCCGATGGTGCTGACCGCGATCCCCTCCTTCTTGAGGGAGGCGCCGAGGGCGCCGAGCTCGGCGGGCGAGTCGGGGCCGACGTTGGCGAGGCCGTCGGACAGCAGCACCACCCGGTTGACCCGCTCCAGGTCGAGGAACTTCCTGACCTCGGCGGCGCCGTGGCTGACCCCGGCGAAGAGCGCGGTGGAGCCGCCGGCCTCGAGGGCCTCGATGGCGGCCAGGACCGCCCGCCGGTCGGCGACCCGGGTCGCCGGCAGCAGCACCCGCACGGTGTCGTCGTAGGCGATGACCGACACGATGTCGTCCGGGCGCAGGCGGCTCACCGCCACGGCCGCCGCCTCCTTGGCCCGGGCCAGCTTCTCGCCCTGCATGGAGCCCGAGCGGTCGATGACGATGGCGACGTTGACCGGCGCCCGGAAGCCGGCGTCGGCCGCCACCTCGAGGCCGACCTTCAGGTACACGGTCTGGGACCCGCCGGCCGGGATGACGGGCCGCGACAGGGCCAGGCTCACGGCCTCCCGGGCCGCCTCCACGGGCGCCGCGGCGAGGGCGGCGAGCAGGGCGAAGGTGAATCCGGCGAGGCTGCGACGAACGGTGCTGACGGTCATGGGGTCCTCCCTTCGGTCGATCCCATGACAGCGCCGCCGCGGCCTCGAGTGGTCAGATCCGGGGAAAACATCCTTCAGAAAATTGTAAGCCGTCTCCCGCGTCCGCGTCCGCGTCCGCGTCCGTGCCCGTGTGCGTCTCGATCCCGATCCCGTTCCCGGTCCCATTCCCGAATCCGCGGCAAGCAGCCGTCAGCGATCGGCGGCAGCGGCAGAGACAGGCTGCCGGATGTCGAGTGGCCGGAGGCCTCACTCCCCGAGCGCGAACAGGCAGTGCCGGCAGATGAAGTCGTCGGGGGCCTCCTCGACGCCGTAGGTGAAGCGCCGCAGCCGCGCCAGCTCCTCGGAGGCCAGCACCTCGTCGACGGTCTGCCGGGCGAGGTCGCCGACGGTGTGGACCTCGTCGTAGTCCTCGCAGCAGAAGACCACCGTGCCGGCGGCGGTGATGTGGAGGTGCTCGAGCGGCCGAGAGCCCATGTTGTCGCAGCCCCGCAGCCGGCGGTGGGGCCGCTCGGGGCCGAGCCCCACCGGCAGCCAGCCGGCCCGGTCCATGAGGTCGAAGGGCCGGACCGCGAAGTTGGAGCCGGCGAAGCGGGCCTCGAGGGCCGCCACCTCGCGCCGGTGGGCGTCGTCGTTCTCCCCCAGCACCACCAGGGCCATGGTCTCGGCCACCGGCTTGTCCTTCATGTAGTCGAGGTGCTCGAGGACCCTCGGCAGGTGGTCGGCGCCGCGGTCGCGGTGGTAGCGCTCGCGGTCCAGGGTCGAGATGTTGACGCCCAGGTAGACCAGGCCGCCGAGGGCGACCACCGCGTCGACCCTGGCGGGGGTGAAATTGGAGGCGTTGGTGAGCACCGCCGGCGGCAGGCCGCGGGCCTTCAGGGCCGCCACCTGGTCGACGAAGCGGCGGTCGAAGGTGGGCTCGTTGTAGTTGGACAGCCCCACCGCCTCGATGGTGTCGCGGTGGCCGGCGAGCTGGCCGACGATGCGCTCGAAGAGCTCGGTGGGCATGAACGAGGTCGGCCGCGGCGCGCTCCCCACCGGGCAGAAGTAGCAGCCCTGGGTGCAGCTCGAGCAGGTCTCCAGGGACACGTAGCGCAGCCGGGACTCGCGGGAGCGGTCCGCCCGCACCGGCTCGAGCCAGCCCTCGTCGAGCCACCTCAGGTGGCGTTCCTCGAGCTCGTGGAGGGGCTCGCGCGAGCCGACGAGCGCGCGCAGCTCGGCATAGCCCGGGTCGTCGGGCCGCAGCTCGCGGCCGCTCAAGGGGTGGACCAGGCGCTCGGCCTCCCGGTGGACCCAGGGGCTCGCCCGCCAGGGCCCGCCGGCCACCCGCCCCGGCGTGCGATCGTCACTCTTCATCATGTGCATTATACGGAGCGGCGCCGTGCCGCCGTTGCCGCAGAACCTCCACTACTTGACACAATCGATCGGCATCACGAGATTGAGCGCACGGCACAGTTGACGAAAGTGGGATCGAGTCTCAAAGGCCGGAGTGGGTCGTCGCGTGCGCTTCTCGGTCCTTCGGCGTTCGGGAGAACCCCCCAAGTATATCCCGGGCGGCCCGAAGGCCGGCGGTGCCGGTCAGAAGGTGAAGGTGGCCCCGACCGAGATCAGGTAGACGCTGTCGGCGTCGGCGATGTCGAAGTACTCGACCTCGCCGCGCACGGCGAGGCCGCCGAAGCGGACCTGGGCGCCGAGCCCGAGCACCAGGTCGCTGCCGCTGTCCGAGTCGAGCTCGCGGATGGCGCCGTAGGCGGTCTCGATGTCGGCGTCCCAGACCACCACCCCCGCCTTGGCGAAGACGTCGAAGATGGCGAGAGGGAGCATGCCCATGGCCACCACGTCGAAGCCCTCCAGGTCGGCGCTGACCGCCACCGGCTCGCCGACGCCGCTGTCGAAGGAGTCGGCGAGGTCGCCGAAGTCGAGCCAGCTCGCCTCGACCGCGAAGAAGCCCAGGAAGCGGTAGCCGACGATGACCTTGTACGAGGTGTCGTCGGCCGAGAAGTCGAAGCCTTCCAGGTCGAGGTCGAGGCCGTCGATCTCGAGGCGGGTCTGGCCGACGCTGCCGCCGATGTACAGCCCGCTCTCGGCCGCCGCCGGAACCGCGGTCAGCGCCACCGCCAGCATCGCCACCCCCACCAGCCGTCCGCTCGTCAGTCGCCCCATGGTCCGGTCTCCCTTCGCGACCAGTTTACGACGGCCGGTGCACCCGGTCGCCGGACGGGGTGACTTCGGTCACGCGCTACCGCCCGTTGCCAACCCCGTCCTGGGCATTCGGCTCGGCGGGCACTACACTTATCAGCAAGACCCGTTGTCAGAGCGACCGTGGCCAGCCGCCCTCGAGGTCGGGGAGGGTCGACAGTGGAGATCACGCCGCGCAGCATCCGCGAGGCCATCGCCGCCGGCGAAATGCGCTTCGACTACCAGCCCAAGGTGGCCTTCACCAGCGGCGAGGTGTGCGGGGCCGAGGCCCTGCTGCGCTGGCGGCGGGCCGACGGCTCCGAGGTCGCACCCGACGACTTCGTGCCCCTGGCGGAGGCCTGGGGCATGGTCAGCGACATCACCGAGGCCATGTTCCCGCGCTTCGTGGCCGACAGCGCGGCGATCGAGGCGCGGCACCCCGGCCACCGCATCGCCTTCAACATCTCCGCCCACGACCTGGACGCGCCCCGGGTCATCGCCATGCTGCGCGACGCCATCGCCCGGGACCTGATCGCCGTCGGCAACCTGGAGCTCGAGGTCACCGAGGGGGCGGTGGTGTCGTCCAAGGCGTCGGTGCTCCTCAGCCTCCATCACCTGGTCACCGACGGCGTCGAGCTGGCGATGGACGACTACGGCATGGGCTTCTCGTCCCTGGACACCCTGCACCGGCTGCCCTTCTCGTCGATCAAGCTCGACCAGAGCTTCGTGCTGCGGGTCCTCCACTCCACCAAGAGCGCGGTCCTGGTCAAGCTCAGCATCGCCATGGCCCAGATGCTCGGCATCCGCACCGTGGTCGAAGGCGTCGAGTCCAAGGCGATCTACGACGCCCTGCTCCACTCGGGCTGCTCGGCGGCCCAGGGCTACTGGATCAGCCGGCCGCTGCCCCTGGACGACTACCTCGCCTTTCTCGACCGCGGGCCGCGCTGGCCGGCGTCGCCGATCGGGCTGTTCCGGATGGCCCAGCTCGCCCACCACTGGCAGGAGCGGCTGCTCATCGACCTGGTCTTCGCGGCGCTCCGCAGCGAGCAGGCGGCCGCCGACATTCCCCTCGACTTCCACCTGGAGGAGACCGAGTGCGAGCTCGGCCGCTGGTACTACGGCGCCGGCCGCCGCTTCGCCGGCGACCCCGACTTCGACGCCCTGGAGGCGCCACACCGCGCCATGCACGAGCTGTGCAGCGAGGTCTTCGCCGCCCTGCGGAGCGGCGACCGCGAGCGCATCCTGTCCGAGCTCCTCGACGCGATCTCGGACAACTCGTGCCGGGTCACCTCCTGCCTGCACCGCCTGGAGACCAGGACCCTGATCCGCGAGGCCCGCTGACGGACGCCGGCGCCGAAGCTGCGCTACCATCGCGGCGATGGACACCGTCGACGCCGCGCCGCCGCTCGGCCCCGGCCTCGAAGCGCTCGGCATCGAGGACGTCCTGCTCTACCGGGTGTGCGTGGCGGCGATCTGGGCCGACGGCTCGATGGCGGCGGCCGAGCGCGACCACCTGAGCCACCTCATGGACCGGATCGCGGCCGACGAGGACCAGCGCCACGAGCTGCGCCGGATCGCGCTGCACGACGTCAGCCGCGGCTCGGTGCTGGCCGAGGTCTCGGCCCTCGACGCCGGCGGCCGGCGGCGGCTCTACGACCGCTGCCTGGCCACGCTCACCGCCGACCGGCGGCTGCCGCGGGCCGAGCGGGCCTTCCTGGGCCGGCTGCGGCGGCGCTGCGGGGTCGGCTTCCTGGCCCACCAGGCAACGGTGTGGCGGGCGGCGCCGGTGGCCCGCGGGCTGCGGGCGGCGGCGGTGGTGGCCCTGGCGGTGGCGGCGGCGGCGCTCTGGACGAGCCGCCACCCCGACACCTACCCGCCCGTCGAGCTCGCCGTGCGCAACCCGCTCGCCCTGCCCCAGGCGGACCCCGCCGCGCCCCAGCTCGACGCCGAGTCCCTCTACGAGACGATCCGGCACTCGGTGGTCAAGGTCAATGTGCTCGTCGACGAGGCCCGGGTCGGCCACGGCTCGGGCTCGGTGCTCGGGGTCGACGAGGTCGGCCAGCTCTACGTCCTGACCAACCGCCACGTGGTCTACCACGAGGTCCCCGACCCGCGCCTGCTGAGCTACGAGGTCCAGCTCGAGAGCGGCATCCAGCTGCCGGCGGTGCTCGATTACTACTCGCGCAGCCACGACCTGGCGCTGGTGCTGGTGCCCAACCTCGGCGGCTGGGGCCTGCCGGTGCCGCTGCGGCTGTGCCGCGACCTCCACGTCGGGGCCTCGGTGTGGGCCGTGGGCAGCCCCATCGGCCTCGACCACAGCCTGACCTCCGGGGTCGTTTCGGCCGTGCGCGGCGCCGTGGTCCAGACCGACGCCACCGTCCATTCGGGCTCCTCGGGCGGGCCCCTGTTCGACGACCGCGGCCGGGTCTGCGGGGTCGTCACCAGCTCCCACCTCCAGAAGGACTTCTCCTTCGCCCTGTGCGCCGAGGCCGTGCTCGAGATGCTCGACGAGCGCGCCGCCGCCCAGTAGAGCGGCGATCGCGAAGGGCGGGCTCACCGCGAACGGTCTGGTGCCGTCTTCTCCTTTCAGATGGGAGAAAGGTGGAAAAATTCTTCAAAGTGACCTATCATTGATGGAGGAGGCGAACGTGGCTCTGAACATCAAGAACGACGAGGTTGAACGGCTGATCGAGGAGGTCGTTCGCCTGTCCGGCGACACCAAGACCGCTGCGGTGAAGCGTGCGCTTGCCGAAAGACGAGAACGGCTCGTGCTCCGGGCGGCGAACACCGATCGCGGCGCCCGCCTCCTTCGGTTTCTCCAGCGAGAGGCCTGGCCGCGAGTCCCTGCCGGTGAGCTGGGCAGGAGGCTGACGCGCGAGGAGGAGGAAGCCGTCCTTGGCTACGGGGACGACGGCGTATGATCATCGACACCTCGGCGATCGTGGCGCTCCTGGTCAAGGAGCCGGGCTACGAGGAGCTTCTCGACAAGCTGGCCGGCGACTCGAGCCCCGCGGTCAATGCAGCCACCCTGACGGAGGCGGGCATCGTGATGTCTGCCCGGATCGGCGACGACGCCAGAGGCATGCTCGCCAGGTTCATTCAGGAAGGTGGGATCGAGGTTCTCCCGTTCGGAGATGCACACTACAGTGCGGCGGTTGATGCCTGGTTGAGGTATGGCAAGGGGCGACACCCGGCGTCCCTGAACTTCGGCGATTGTCTGGCGTATGCGGCCGCTGCCCTTTCCGGAGAACCACTCCTGTGCGTGGGGGGCGATTTCGCCCAGACCGACCTCGAGCTGGCCTGATGACCATGCGCGGCCAAGGGCAATCCGGCCGAGCAGAGATCGACGCGATCCTCTTCGCCAAAGCTGAATGGCACGGACAGCAGGCTCAAAAGCCGATCAAGGAGAAGGTCCGGATACTCCTGGAGCTCCAACGCCAGGAAAGGTGCCAAGAAAGGTGCCAAAGAAAGGTGCCAGGCACGCCATACCGCCTTAAGTATTCACTCCCGGTCATTCGCGACCCCCGCCTCCGCCAGCGAGCGGTCGAGCGCCTCGAGCTCGTTGAGGAAGTCCGGGTCCTCGGCCCGTCGCAGGGTCGCGCGGGCGAGGGTTTTGGTCATCCCGTCGGGGGATCGACCGAGCGCCTCGGCCAGATCGACGACCCGTAGGCGGTAGCGCTCGACGCCGAGGAGCATCAGCAGCTCGCGAGCGCGCACTACCTGCAGGTCCCGCGTCCTCGCACACAGGTCGTCGAGCGGCACGGCGAGTGTGCGGGCGCCGGCCGCCACCAGGGCCGCCGCGCCCAGCCGCGGCCGCCACTCCGGCCGCTCGGGCTCGCCATTTCTGCGCGCGCGCACGGCGTCCTCGGGGTCCTCGTCCTCCCCCTTCGGCGGCCGGCCCAACCGCCACCACGGCAGCCGACCCGGCGCCTCGCCGACCCACTCCTCCTCCACCGCCCCCTTCAAGCGACGGACGTACGCCGCGCGCGCCCGGCGCCGCGTGGTGCCGAACACCCGCAGCACCTCGTCCACGTCCACGATCGGGTCGCGCTCCATGCCCACCAACTCGCGGTGGCCGCT
>DATHSO010000054.1:0-5073 GCA_035464095.1 Candidatus Methylomirabilota bacterium
GTAGGTGGTGTCGCTGACGTAGGAGATCTGGGTCGCGGCGTCAACGCCGGCGAAGATCTCGTCGAGGGGCCCCGCCGAGGTGATGGTCCCGTAGGCCGTCTCGACCCCTTCGGTCGTGGTGCCCTTGTCGCCGTCCGCGGCTGCCGGCACGACCGCGACGAGCGCGACCACGAGCAGCGACGCGCAGAGTGCTTTGATGAACTCAACCCGACCCGAAACCTCTCTCATAGAATCTCCTTTGTCGATCTTCGCGATCGCTTGAAACCCTAACCCTGATGCTCAGTCTCCACGCAGCACAAGCGCTGCATCCGGCTCAGTCGACGCTGAAGCTCTGCAGCTCCACCGGGACCACCGCGCCCTCGAGGCGGAAGGCGGTGTCCGTCTGGGTCATGCCGAGGACGGTCCAAGCCTGCCAGGCGGTGCCGTTCCCGAAACCGCCGCCCGGGTTGATCCACTGGGCGCCGTAGCCGTTGGTGGTGTCCGACGGGTGGCGGCCGTACTGGCCGCAGGTGGCGAAGTCGGCGGTGGCGTAGAACACGAACCAGTAGGTGCCCGGAGCGATCAGGGCGGGAACGGTCAGGCTCGCCAGCACGTCGGCGGCAATCCCGCCCGGCCCGGTGCTGATGGTGATCTGCGAGTCGGTGGGGGCGATGGCGAGGGACCACACCGGCGTGCCGCTGCCGGGGTACCCGGCGGGCAGGCCGGCGGCGTCGGCCCAGATCTCGAAGTGGAGCATGCTCGCGCAGGTGATCGGGTTCCCCGGGTTCCAGGCCCCGTTCGGGACGAAGATGGCGTCGATGCTCCAGCCCCCGGCCGGGACCACGAAGTCGTCGGCCGCGAAGCACGTGTAGACCGGGAAGTCGCCGAACTCCTGGTTGGCGTAGGCGGCGGTGTTGGTGGCCGACAGCGGCTGGTCCCAGAGCACGGCGAACTGCGGCTGGGGCGCGGTGCCGGTGCCGGTGCCGGCCGGCCCCGACAGGGTCGGCAGGTCGGCGGCGAGGGCGGCGGCGGAACCGATCACGAGAACGACAACGGCGAGGGCGAACTGCTTCTTCATGATGCTCTCCTTCCTGATCGAACGGATGACCGCACGGCCGACGGGCCATGCGGGACACACCTGCACTGAAGCGAAGACAGGGAACCGGCAGCTGGGGGAGATGAGCCCGTAAACGACTCCAGGATCAGGCTAGATCAGGGAGCCCGAGAACGTCAAGGGATTTGAGGCCGCCCCGCCACGACGGCGGCTCGGTGAAGCCGACCGGCTCGAGGGGCGCGCGCCCTACGCCGCCTCCTCGGAGAGCAGCCGGCGCAGGTAGGGCACGATGGCCTCGGCGGCCTGCTCGCCGCGCTCGATGACGTACGGGAACTTGCCGGTGTCGAAGAGGCCGACCTTCTGGTCGAACTCGGGGAGCACCGGGATGATCTCGGCGTGGTGGGCGAGGTTGTGGAAGGCGTAGCTCGCCCGCAGCAGGTTGTTGGTGGTGACGCTGTTGAGCTGGAAGGCGTAGCGGCTGGCCGACTTGAGGCGGCTCGGGTAGGCGGCGTCGAAGCCCATGGCGAGGATGATGCTGGCGCCCTCCTTGATGGCGACGTCCACCGGCAGCGGGTTCGACAGGCAGCCGTCGACCAGCCAGCGGCCACCGACCTTCCAGGCCGGCCAGACGTAGGGGATGGCGATGCTCGCCCGGATCGCGTCGAACACCGACCCGTCCCTGATCACGACCTTCTCGCCGGTCATCAGGTCGGTGGCGGCGATGGCGAGGGGGATGGTGGCGTCGGCGAAGGTCAGGTCCCCGTAGGCCTCCCGCAGCACCCGGTTGAGGCGGCGGTCCTTGACCAGGCCGAAGCTGGTGCCGAAGCCCAGCAGCTTGGGCAGGAAGACGCTCGCCAGCGACCTGAGGTCGCGCTCGGTCGTGACCTCGCGGGTCCACATGCCGCGGGTCATCTCCTCGCACCGGTCGCGGTCGAAGCCGAGAGCCATGACCGAGGTGTAGAGGCTGCCGCCGCTGCACCCGACCACCATGTCGAGGTCGATGCCCTCGCGCTGGAGGACCTTCCACAGCCCGAGGGCGGCGGCGCACTTGACGGCGCCGGAGCCGACCACCAGGGCCACTCGCTTGGGGTTGGTACGGCCTTCGGTCATCATGCAACTCCTCTCTGGACGTCGTGGGCCCCGAGGGCCGCGGCGGCGACGCGGCGGATCGCGAGCAGGGTGATGTCGTCGCTCGGCGGGCCGCCGTCGGCGTGGCGGTCGATGGCGGCCTCGAGGCGGTCGAAGGCGGCCTCCACCGAGCCGTCGGCGGCGTCGACGACGTCGAGCAGGCGCCCCTCGCCGAACAGCTCGCCCGCCGGGGACCGCGCCTCGGTGACGCCGTCGGTGAAGGCGAGCAGGGTGTCGCCGAGGCCGAGGACGCAGCGGCGGCTCCCGAAGGTCGAGCCGGGCACCAAGCCGACCGCCGGGCCGGTGGGCTCGAGCCGCTCGATGGCGCCCGACCGCCGGAGCACCGCCGGGGGCTCGTGGCCGCCGTTGGCGTACTCGAGCTCGCCGGTGTCGGGGTCGACGGTGGCGATGAACACGGTGGCGAACATGTTGGACCGGTCGTGGGTGTCGGCGATGTAGTCGTTGACGAGCCGCAGGGCCCGCGCCGGGAACGGCACCGCGCCGACGTCCGGAGCGTCGGCCGCCGCGCGCAGCAGGCTGCGGAACAGGGCCATGTAGAGGGCGGCGCCGACGCCCTTGTCGCAGACGTCGGCGACCACCAGGGCGACCCGGCCGTCGTCGAGGACGAAGGCGTCGTAGAAGTCGCCCGACACCTGCCGCGCCGAGCGCAGCCGCGCCGACACCTCCCAGCCCTCCATCTCGGGCAGGCTCTCGGGCAGGAACTCGGCCTGGATCTCGCGGCCGATCTCGAGCTCGCGCTCGGCGAGGCGGCGGGCGCGCTGGGCCTCCTGGAACAGGCGCGCGCTCCAGATCGCGGTGGCGACGTGGGTGACGATGCGCTCCACGATCATCAGCTCGCGGTCGTCCAGCCGGCACGCCTTGTCGCGGCTGCCCAGGCACAGCAGGCCGATGACCTCGTCGCGGATCTCCAGCGGGCAGATCACGACCGAGCGCATGGGGTTGAGCTCCCAGAAGGCGAGGTCGGCCGGGTCCATCGCCATCGCCGAGTCCGACGTGATGTCGGGGATGCAGTGCGGGCCGTCGAGCCCCAACGACCGGACGAAGACGCTGGTCGAGGCCGCGAGGGGAATCGAGCCGGAGCGCAGCCGATCCTCGATCTCCCCGGTGACGCCGGGGCCGACGAAACGGTCCAGGATCAGGGCCCCGCGGTCGCGGTCGATGGTCAGGGTGCCCGCCTGGTCGAAGTCGAAGACCTTGCGCAGGCTCTGGAGGACTCGCAGGAGGACGTCGTCGAGCTCGAGGGCGGCGTTGACCGTCCTCGCCACCTCGTTGACCTCGATGCTCTCGGCCACCGCCAGCTCGAGGCTCCGCGCCTGATCCTGCATCCGCCCGTTGGCCTCGCGCAGGCCGCGGCGGGTGGCGACGAGATCGCGGGTCGTCCGGTTGACCAGGTAGGCCGACGACCAGAAGGCGGCGCCGAAGAAGGCCAGGCAGAGGTTGGTGGTGGTCAGGCTCGGCTCGTAGACCGGGGCGACGCCGACGAGCGGCAGGCTCGCGACCATTCCGAGCAGGACGGCTGCGGCGCCGCGGGCGAGCTGCCGAGGGCCCGCCATCATGAGCTGGAAGCCGAGCACCACCACGGCGATGGCTCCGGCGGGCAGGGGGCTGAAGCCGCACAGGCCGATGAACAGGCCGGCGAGGAAGCCGTCGACCAGGAGGTGCCGCAGGCCGGCCGCGCCCTGGTCGGCCGCTCGCCCACCGAGCAGCCGGGCGGCGTGGGGCCAGCCGAAACCGATCGCCACGGCCGCGGCGGCGAGGGCGTACGAACCGGCGGGCAGGGCCGAGACCACGATCATGGCCGCCAGCGCCCACGACACGATGCGCGGCAGGTAGGCGGTGCGGACCATCGGGTGGACGGCCGGGCTCGCTCGGTCGGGCCCCGTTGTGGTGTTCATGGTCATAAAATTGATTCCGAGTCTAAATATATACAGGGTCCACACGCGGCCGTCAAGGGAACCCGGCGCGGGGGGCGGTTTGACGTGCGCCGCCATGTCGGTCATAATCACCGAGACTGAGAATCAAGAGCATGAGAACAGCCGAGCCCACCGAGTTCCCCGCGACGCTCGAGAGCCTGTCCGAGATCCGGCGTCTCGTGGGATGGTGGTGCCGCGACGCCGGCGCCTCGGCCGAGGACAGCCACGCCGTCGTCCTGGCCGTCGACGAGGTGTGCACCAACATCGTCGAGCACGGCTACGCCGGGCACGAGGGCGGTACCATCTCGGTCCGGCTCGAGGAGGCCGGCGACGAGCTCCGGGTGCTGGTGGGCGACCGGGGCGCGGCGTTCGACCCCGCCGGAGCGGCCCCGCCCGACCTCGACGCCGACTGGCAGGACCGACCGATCGGCGGGCTCGGTTGGCACCTGGTCCGCAGCATGGTCGACGACCTCAGCTACCGGTCCGAGCCCGACGGCAACCTGCTCACCCTGGTCAAGAGACTGAAACCCCAACCGACGACGGGAGCGACATGATGGACGTGACAATCGACACTCGAGGCGCCGTGGCGGTGGTTTCCGTCGCCGGCAGCATCGACGCCATGACCAGCCCGCAGCTGACCGAGGCCCTGGAGGGGCAGCTGCAGGCCGGCACCGTGAACATCGTGGCCGACCTCGGCGAGGTCGACTACACCAGCAGCGCCGGCCTCCGCTCGATGCTGGCGTCGCTCAAGGAGAGCCGCCGCCAGGGTGGGGACTTCCGGCTCGCCGCCATCCAGCCGGGAGTCTTCCGGGTGCTCGAGATGAGCGGGTTCACCTCGATCCTCAAGCACTACGACACGGTCGCCGAGGCCGTCGACAGCTTCGGCTCGTAGGCCGTCGGGAAGGGGCGTCCAGCCCCCGCGACGACTTGACAACTTGACAAACCCCCAAGCACGGTGCCAGGTACGGCGACTTGACA
>DATHSO010000055.1:0-29386 GCA_035464095.1 Candidatus Methylomirabilota bacterium
CACCGCCGCCACCGCCCTCGCCGCGGACGCGCCCCTGCCGCGCCACCCGGCGCCGTCGCCGGACGGCAGCCAGATCGCCTTCTCCTGGCAGGGCGACCTGTGGCTGGTGCCCGCCGCCGGCGGCGATGCCCGCCGGATCACCGCCCACCCGGCCGACGAGCGCCACCCGGTGTGGTCGCGGGACGGGCGGCTGATCGCCTTCGCCTCGGACCGCCACGGCAACCCCGACGTCTTCGTCATGCCCTCGAACGGCAGCGAGGCGCCGCGGCGGCTGACCTTCGCCTCGGTCGCCGACACGCCCCAGGACTTCAGCGCCGACGGCAGCGCCGTGCTCTTCGCCTCGGACCGCGCCCGGGGCATCCGCTGGATGCCCCAGCTGTGGACGGTGCCCGTGACCGGCGGCACGCCGGCGATGGTCGGACCCGCCTTCGCCCAGCAGGCGGCGGTGGGCCCCGACGGCGAGACCCTGCTCATGGTCCGCGGCGCCACCAAGTGGACCCGCCGCGGCTACCGGGGCGCCGCCGACCGCGACCTCTGGCTCGCCACCGCCGACGACGAGTACGTCCAGCTCACCGAGTTCGACGGCGACGACGACAACCCGTCGTGGGTCGACCCCCACTCCGCGGTGTTCCTGTCCAGCCGCGACGGCCGCAAGAACGTCTACCGCCTCGACCTGGTGACCGGCGACGCCCGCGCCCTCACCCGGCACTCGGGCTCCGACGTCCGCTTCCCCCGCGCCTCCGCCGACGGGTCGATCGTCGCCTACGAGTTCGAGGACGCGATCTGGGTGGTCGCCGCCGACGGCGGCGAGCCCCGCCCGCTCGACATCCAGGTCCCCGCCGACCGCCTCGTCAACCCGGTCGAGCGCCGGGTCGACAGCGACGGCGCCTCGGACCTGGCGGTGAGCCCCGACGGCAAGGTCGCGGCCGTGATCGTCCACGGCGACCTCTTCGTCACCGACGTGGTGTCCAAGGAGGAGCTGGAGATCGCCGAGCCGCCCACGGTGCGGGTCACCGACACGCCGGAGCGCGAGCTCGCCCCGGTGTGGTCGCCGGACGGCAGCACGATCCTGTTCGCCTCGGCCCGCAACGGCCAGCTCGACCTGTTCACGGTGACCCGCAGCGACGACGAGACCCCGTGGACCGACACCTTCGAGTTCTCCGTCGAGCCCTTCGCCGTCGGGCCCGAGCCCGAGCGCTTGCCCCGCTACTCCCCCGACGGCGAGCGGGTGGCCTTCGTCCGCGGCCGCGGCGACCTGGTGGTGCGGCCGGTCTCGGGCGGCGACGACACCGTCCTCGACCGCAACTTCTACGAGCCCGAGCTCCGGTGGTCGCCGGACGGCCGCTGGATCGCCTTCTCGTCCGAGGACCAGCACGCCAACTCGGAGATCTACATCGTCGCCGCCGACGGCGGCGAGCGCTACAACGTCAGCCGCCACCCGGACTACGACGTGAGCCCGCGCTGGACGCCGGACGGCCGCCGCCTGCTCTGGGCCTCCCCCCGCCACGGCAACGACTTCGACGTCTGGGGCGTGTGGCTCACCGAGGCCGACCACCAGCGGACCCCGGCCGAGTGGCTCAGAGTCTGGGCCGCCGACGACGAGCCTGCCGACGACGGCGGGGACAACGGCGAGAAGGACAATGGAGACGAGGAGGAGGAGGACGACGCTCCCGAGCTGCCCGAGGTCGTCATCGACTTCGACCGGCTGTGGCAGCGGCCGCGGCTGCTGACCTCGCTCACCGGCGACGAGTACCCGATGGCGGCCGGCCCCAACGGCAAGCGCATCGTCTTCACCGCCCAGGTCGACGACGAGAGCGACCTGTACAGCATCCGCTTCGACGGCGAGGACCTGAAGCGCCTCACGGACAGCGACGTCGAGCCCCAGAGCGTCGAGCTCGTCGACGGCGAGACCCTGTTCTTCCTGGACGGCAAGGGCACCATCCGCCGGATTGCCCTCGACGGCACCGCCGGCGATCCCGTGCCCTTCACCGCCCGCTACGCGGTCGACCGCCGGGTCGAGCGCGAGGTGGTCATCGACGAGGTCTGGACCGCGCTGGACCACCACTTCTACGACCCCGACTTCCACGGGGTCGACTGGCAGGCGGTGCGGGAGACCTACCGGCCGTGGGCCCTGGCGGCCTCCAGCGACGCCGACTTCGCCGACGTCCTCAACCTGATGCTCGGCGAGCTCAACGCCTCCCATATGGGCTACTACCCCCGTGGTCGTGGCGCGGTGGCACCGGGCGACCAGACCGGCTGGCTGGGCGTGGTCGTCGACCCCTCCGCGGGCGGGCCCGGGCTGCTGGTCACCGAGGTGCTGCCGGACTCCCCGGCCGCCGAGACCGTCGTCGCCATCGCCCCGGGCGAGCGCCTGCTGCGCGTCAACGGTGTCGAGCTCGGCCCCGGCGTCAACCTCCACGAGCCCCTGGTGGACACAATCGACCAGAGGGTCCTCGCCACCGTGCTCGCCGCCGACGGAACCGAGCGGCAGGTCGTGCTGCGGCCGGTCGGCTTCGGCACCCTCGAGGAGCTCCGGTACCGGGAGTGGGTCCGGCAGCGCCGGGACCTGGTCGAGGACTGGTCGGACGGGCGCCTCGGCTACCTCCACATCCAGGGCATGGACCGCCCCTCCTTCGAGGAGTTCGAACGCGACCTGTTCGCGGCAGCCGACGGCAAGGAAGGCCTGATCATCGACGTCCGCTCCAACGGCGGCGGCTGGACCACCGACTACCTGATGGCGGTGCTCATGGTCCAGCGCCACGCCCACACCGTGCCCCGGGGCGGCGACCCCGAGGTCCGGTCCTACCCCACCGCCGAGCGGCTGCCGGTGAGCGCCTTCACCCGTCCCGCGGCGGCGCTGTGCAACGAGGACTCCTACTCCAACGCCGAGATCTTCTCCTGGGCCTTCCAGACCCTGGACCGCGGGCCCCTGGTGGGCTCCCCCACCTTCGGGGCGGTGATCTCCACCGGCGGCACCCGGCTCCTCAACGGGGCCTGGGTCCGCCTGCCCGGCCGCGGCTGGTTCGTCGCCGGCAAGGGGGTCAACATGGAGCTCAACGGCGCCCAGCCCGACGTCGTGGTCTGGCAGCCCCCGGCCGAGGACTCGTCGGCCACCGAGGACACCCAGCTCGCCGAGGCGGTCCGGGTGCGCCTGGACGGCATCGAGCAGGACCCGCGCTACGGGGCGTGGTGAGACGACATCCGACCATCGCAAGGTTGAACCGCTACGACGCAAAGAACGCAAAGGAGCCACAAGACCATCGCAGTCTCTAATCTGGGTCGCTCCTTTGCGTTGAATTGCGACGGCTGCGATGGTGACATGGCTCTGCGTCTCTGCGCCTCTGCGTTAAGAATGCGATGTCTTTGCGACGCCGCGATGGCTTCGCGTTCTTCGCGTCTTCGCGGTTCAATCATGCGGGTGGTCGCGCGGGCGCGGGCGTCGGGGTATACTCGGCCGCGGAGGGGCCCGTGGCACAGCACACCGTCCTGCTGGTCGACGACGATCCGGTCTTCGTCAACGCGCTCACGGCGGTGCTCTCCACCCGCTACCGGGTGCGCACCGCCGCCGACGGCGAGGAGGCCCTCGCGAGCCTCCTGGAGGAGCGCCCCGACCTGATCGTCCTCGACGTCATGCTCACCTACCCGTCCGAGGGCTACGACCTGGCCGCGACGCTGAAGAAGAACCCCGAGACCAGCGATATCCCGATCGTCATCCTGACCGGGGTCAGCCGGGTCTTCGAGGTCCGGTCCCGCCTCGAGCAGAGCTGGGTCGACGTCGAGTCCTTCCACACCAAGCCCCCCGACTTCGGCAAGCTGCTGGAGACCATCGAGCGCCACCTCGTCAGGGCGCCGGTGGGGTGATCGCAGCGCACCCGCGGCTCCGGGAACCCCGACAAGCGGAACCAAAAAACGCGGCGCCCCGAGGGCGCCGCGCTGGTTTCGGTCGTTAATCGGCTCAGGGCACGACCAGGCTCCAGGCGCCGGTGGTGCCGTCCTCGAAGTCGTCGGCGAACACGGGCGGCTCGCTGGGCATGCAGGACTGGACCTTGACGTCGTCGACGTACCAGCCCTCGCGGCCGACCGAGCCGTCCGAGCCGAGGCGGAAGCGGAACTTGGCGGTCGTTCCGGCGTAGCTGCTGATGTCGACCACGGCCCTCTTCCACACCGTCGACGCTGCGCCCAGGTCGTCGCACCAGCCGTCGAGGCCGCCGAGGCCGGTTACCGGCCCGTCGTAGGGGTCGGTGAGCTGAACCGCGTTCGGCAGCGGCGTCCAGGTGGTGCCGCCGTCGGTCGAGATCTCGACCTCGCCGCCGTCGTAGCAGCCGCCGGTCCGGTCCTCCATGAGCTGCCAGTTCCAGAACTGGAGGGTCAGGGGGTTGGCGCCGGTGGGCAGGGCCACCGCGGGCGAGTCCAGGCGCTGGTCGCTGGTCGTGGACGAGCCGACCGCGTAGTACGAGGTGGCGGCGCTGTACGAGCGCGCGGTCGACAGGGCCCACGTGTTGCCGCTGCCGCCGCTGCCCAGGGCCCAGCCTGGGGCGCCGCCCTCGAGGTCGTCGAAGAACTGTACCGCGGGCATCGACCCGACGCCGCAGTCACCGGGCAGGGCCTCGGTGTAGAACGAGAAGGTCGCTGACGGCGCACTCGACGCGCAGGGGTTGGCGGCAACGACCCGCCAGTAGTGCTGGGTGTTGGAGGCAAGGGCCGACGTCGGAGTCGCGCTGGTGGCGGGGACCGTCGCCGAGTAGACGACGTTGCTGAACGCCGCGTCGGTGGCGACCTCGATGGTGTAGAGGTAGGTGTTGCTCCCCGACCACTGGAAGATCGGCTGGAGCGGCTGGTTGATCGCGCCGTTGGCCGGGCTCACCGGGACCGGGGCCGGGGGCGCCGCGGTGAAGACCACGAGGTCGACGCCGACGGTGTGGCCCGCGCTGCCGGCGGCACTGCCGTCGACGGTGATCGGGTAGGTTCCGGCGCTCGCGCCGGCAGTCCCCGAAACGGTCATGGTCGAGGCGCCCGGCGGCGTCACCGGGTTCGGCGTGAAGCTCGCGCCGGCGCCGGCGGGAAGACCGGAGGCGCCCAGGGTGACCTGGTTGGTGAAGCCCGAGATCTGCCCCACCGAGATGTCGAAGTCCGCCGGCTGGCCCGCGCAGATGACCCGCTCCGCCGGCTGGGCGCCGAGGTAGAAGTCCGGCGAGCCGCAGGCGTCGAACTTGAAGGCGCCGATGCGCAGCCGCCAGCCGACGCTGCTGGTGGTCGGCAGGTACTGGTTCACGTACCAGAAGGTGCAGTCGTCCAGCGGATCGACGTTCATGGAGGTGTAGTCACCCCAGCGCTGGCTCCCGGTCTGGGACCCGGTGCCCGTGATGAAGGACGCCTCGCCCTGGGGCATGGTGCCCGGCGGGTCGCCGGCCAGCCGCCCCGTGTACCACGAGCTCGGGTAGGTGCTGGTGCCGTTGGAGGCGCTGTAGCCCAGCGCCATGTTGCCGGCGGAGTCCATGGCGATGGAGCCCATCCAGCGGTGGATGCCGTCGCTCAGGCCCGGGGCGAAGGTGCCCTCCTGGTGAATGACCGGGGTCCCGTTGGGGTCCCGGATCTCCCACCAGCGGATGCCCGACATGGTTGCCGAGGCCTCCACCGACTGGTTGGTCACCAGCGACTGGTGGGTGCCGAAGTTGCGGTAGGCCAGCCGGTGCAGGGGCCGCTGCCGGTAGGCCAGGCTGTCGACCTTGTTGGTCGTCCCCGGCTGCGGGACGCACGAGCGACCGGAGCAGAAGGCCGGGATCGTGTCGTAGGGGGTGATCGGGATCGTGTGGGTGAGCACGAAGGTGGAGTTGGCCGGAGTCGCGAAGTCGGCGGTGAACTTCCACAGGGTCAGCGCGTCCTGGGGCGCGCCGTAGGTCGCGCCGTTGTCCATGGCGCCCATGAAGTAGTTGGGCGAGCCGGCCGGCGGCGGGATCACGCCGTCCATGTCGCTGGGCAGCAGGCCGTCACCGATGTTGGCTGCGCCCACCGCACCGGGCGTCGCCAGGAAGGAGATCACCGTCGGGTTGGCGGCGCCGGCGACCAGCTGGGCCCGGTCGACGGCGTAGGCGCCGACGCCGGCGAAGGAGGAACCCCCGGCGAACTCGCGGGTCGAGATGTACAGCGCGTCCGGCCAGACGCCGTACTTCGGGTAGTCGGGGAAGTTGGAGCCGGTCGAGAACGCGTATCGGTAGTAGGTGCCGGTGGGATCGGGGGTGGTCGACACCGCCACGCAGTTGTAGTACGGCGAGCCGCCGGCCGTGAACTGGGTGAGGATCCAGCGGTCCGAGAGCTGGTCGTGGAGGACGATGGGGTCGCCGTCGTTCGAGGTCTGGCAGGCGCCGCCGAAGCCGGCCCACAGGGTGTTGTTGGCGGCGGGGCCGTAGAGCGAGGTTCCGTTCTTGTCGAAGATCTGGAAGTACAGGTTGCTCATGGCCACGTAGTGGTTGGGCCCCACGTCGCCGACCGGGTCCGGCGGCGACACGCCGGAGAGGTTGCTCGGTCCGTCGAAGCTGATCAGCGGCGCAGGCAGGGCCTCGGGGCCCAGCTCGCCCTGCACGATCATGTCGAAGTCCTGCGGTCCCAGGGGACCCGCCCAGTCGCTCTCCGGATCGACCATGAGCCCGCCGTACGCCGAGCCCTGCGGCACCGGCAGCGGCTGCATGTCGCGCAGCGGCGGCGACACGTCGGCCTTGACGACCTCCCAGGTTCCCCGGTACTCGGCCTCGGCGAGAATCGCGTCGTCGGCGGTTACCGACGCCGCAGGCACGACCAGTGACACCGCGCAAAGCACCGCGAGTGCTCCAACAGCTCTCATATACCCCCTCATCCTTTCTTGTTCATTCAAATGGGCAAGCACGACAACGCTGCAAAGTCTACCACCAGTTTCCCGAAATTCGTCCCCACCCACCGACTCCGGCTCGACGAGGAAAACCCCCCGGGCCGGGACCCGGGGCGCTGCGCTCGCGTGCCCTGCGCTTGGGTCAGAATTAGCTGTCGACCGAGCCCTCCAGGTGATCGAGCAGCCCGACCCGCCCGCGGTCCCGGCCGTGGCGCCGGGCGGGATCCTGGTCCTCGTTTTCGGCCTCGGTGCCGCGGGCCTCGCGGTCCTGCGGTGGCGGTGAGCGGCAGCCACTGACTCCCGAGGGAGCCGCCGCCGCATCGCGTGGCGCGGGCGGGACGCCCGCACCACACGCCGGAGCCAGAGACAGTGGCAGTGGCCGATTCAGTGGCAGAGACAGTGACAGCGGCAGTGGCAGCGGCAGTGGCAGCGGCAGTGGCAGCGGCAGCGGCGGCGGCAGTGGCGTGGACCGGAGCGTGGTTGCCGTGGTCGCGGCCACGCATGGTCACTCCGGGTGGTTCCAACGACACGAATAGCCGATGAGCCGATCGCGTTCAAGGGGCGAGATGGATCGCCCGCGGCGGGCGACCCCTTGACCGCGATCGGCTCATCGGCTGGGAGCGCGCCATGAACCACCCGGAGGTGACCATGCGCGGACCGCAACCAACCGGCAGCTTCATCGCCCAGTCGAAGGCCGTCGAGGCCGCAGCCATCGCAATCGCGGTGGTTCTGAAGGTGCCCGCGCCGCTCAAGAGTCTGGCCGATCAGGTCATTCGGTCGGCATCGTCGGTAGCGGCGAATCTCGCCGAGGGCGCAGGACGATCCGGTCGGGATCGGATGCACCACTACCGCATCGCCTACGGCTCGGCGAAGGAGGTCGACACCCACCTGCGGCTTCTCCTCGGCACGGGCGTCGTGAGTCCTCGTCGAGCGGAATCGGCCCTGCAGCTCTTCGACGAGGTCCGAGCCATGACCTGGCGGCTGCTCCATTCCCGGCTCTGACGCGGCCTGGTCGGCGTGCCGCATTGTGGGACCGGCGGCTCGCCGGCCTCGCCCGGGAGTGTCGGGTCTCAGTGACAGAGACAGTGGCAGTAGCAGTGACAGTGGCAGTGGCGGAGGCGATTGCCGGTCTGGGTGGCATGAAGAAGCCCCCCGGGAGCGGGGGGCCGTGGGTGCGGATCGGGCTGGGAATCAGAGCTTGGCGAGCATCGCGTCGACCTCGTCGCAGGTCTTGCGGACGGCGCCCACCGACCGGTCCAGGGCGGCCTTCTCGTCGTCGGTGAGGTCGAGCTCGATGACCTGCTCGACGCCGTTGGCGCCGACGATGGCCGGCACGCCGACGAACATCCCGCTGATGCCGTACTCGCCCTCGAGCTTGGCGCACACCGGGATGATCTTGCGCTTGTCGTAGATGATGGCCTCGGCCATCTCCAGGGCCGCCCAGGCCGGTGACACGAAGGCCGAGCCGAAGCCGAGCAGGCCGACCACCTCGCCACCCGCCTTGCGGGTGCGGGCCTCGATGGCAGCCAGGGTCTCGTCGTCGACGAACTTGCCGACCGGGATGCCGGCGATCTGGCACGACGAGCGCACCGGCACCATGTCGTCGCCGTGGCCGCCGAGCACCATGGCGGTGACGTTCTCCACCGACACGTTGGCGGCCTGGGCCACGAAGTAGCAGTAGCGGCCCGAGTCGAGCTGGCCGGCCATGCCGAAGAGCTTGTTCTTGGGCGGGTTGAGGGCCTTGTCGAGGGTGTAGACGATGGCGTCGAGGGGGTTGGCGATGGAGATGATGGTAGCGTTCGGGCAGTACTTCTTGATGCCCTCGGCGACCTCTTTGGTGACCTTCAGGTTGATAGTCAGCAGCTCCTCGCGGGACGGGAAGGTGCCATCGGGCCGGGCCTTGCGCGGCACGCCCGCGGTGTTGATGATCAGGTCGGCGCCCTCGATGGCCGAGTAGTCCTTGGAGCCGACGCAGCGCACGTCGGAGCGGATGGTGGGGGTGCCCTCGGCGATGTCGAGGCACTTGCCCTTGGACACCGACTGCTTCCTCGTCACCTCCTGCCGCTCGGGCGGATCGTTGGGGTTGACGAAGGGCGCCGGGTCGGACAGGCCGACCTCGCGGGCGAGCCGCCGCTGGACGATTTCCTGGGTCAGTACGCCGCCGATGTACCCGCCGCCGATGAGACCGATCTTGTTGAGCATCACCTGACTCCTTTCACGAATGCGATGTCAACGCTCCGCCGGCCCCCGGGTCGACGGCTCGTCGTGTGAAAAAAAGCACGAGTCTGCGCATGCCGCAGCAGTCTACACCAGAAATCCGGCAGCGGTCCCGGTCCGGATCGCGTCGGACCGGAACGCTCAGGCTTCGGTCTCCCGGAACCAGTCCCGCAGCCGGTCCATCCCCTCCGCCAGGCTGACCCGGGGCAGGTACCCGAGGTCGCGCCTGGCCGCCGAGATGTCGTACCAGTGGGCAGTGGCCAGGTGGCGCGCCAGGAAACGGGTCATCCGCGGCTCACCCGCCTCGGGCCGCAGCCGGTGCAGGGTCTCGAACAGCCAGCCAGCGCCCACGGCCACCCAGAGCGGCACCGAGCGCTCCACCGGATCGAGGCCGGCGGCGGTCACGAAGCCGTTGATGAGGTCCTTGACCGGCCACGGCTCGTCGTTGGTGACGAAGTAGGCGCGGCCGGCGCAGGGCGCGCTGGGCGCGAGCCGCTCGGCGGCCAGCAGGTGGGCGTCGACGGCGTTGTCGATGTAGACCGTGTCCACCAGGTTCGAGCCGTCCCCGACCAGCCGCAGCTGACCGGCCCGGGCCCGGGCCACGATCCGGGGCACCAGGTTGGTGTCCCCGGGGCCCCAGATCAGGTGCGGCCGCAGCGCCACCGTGCTGAGCTCGGGGCCGTTGGCGGCCAGCACCAGCCGCTCGGCCTCGGCCTTGGTCGCCGGGTAGGCCGCCTCGTAGTGCTCCGGGTAGGGCAGCGACTCGTCGGCGCCGGCGATGTCCCGGCCGCCGTGGACCACGCTCGGCGAGCTCGTGAAGACCAGGCGCGGCACCCCGTGCCGCCGCGCCGCCTCGACCACGTTGCGGGTGCCGACCACGTTGGCCAGCCGGAAGGGCTCGAGCGGCCCCCACATCTCGACCTTGGCGGCGACGTGGAAGATCCGCCGGCAGCCGGCCACGGCCCGGTCGACGATCTCGGCGTCCGCGATGTCGCCCTGTACGCACTCGACCCCGAAGGCCTCCAGCTCGGGGTAGCGGCCGCGCTGCAGGGTGCGCACCCGATCGCCGTCGGCCACCAGCCGCCGGACCAGGGCGCGGCCCAGGAAGCCGCCGCCGCCGGTGACGAGGGTTCGCCTCACGAACGCCTCAGCTTCGCCGTCGCCCACTCGCCGAGGGCGCGGCGGCCGATCTTGGCGTTGTGGCGGATGTCCACCGGGAAGGCGCGGTGGAACAGCACCGTGCGCACCCTCCGGGTGATCTCGTGGGCGGCCCCCAGCTCGAGCAGCTCGACGCGGATGCGGCGCCGCTCGCGCCGGGCCACGCCGGGCTCGAGCTCGATGCAGATCACCGGCACGGTGGTCCCGCCGACCTCCGCCGCCACCAGCGCGCTGCGGTAGACCTGGGGGTGGGTGTCGAAGATGCCCTCGCAGGGCACGGTGTGCAGGGTCTCGCCGTCGACGATCACCCGCTGGGACTTGCGGCCGCAGAACCAGAGCCGGCCGCGGTCGTCCAGGTAGCCCAGGTCGCCCATGCGGTGCCGCACGGCGGGGCCGTCGGCGATCTTGTGCAGCGCGTCGTGACGCGGCGCGTCGAAGTACTCCCGCGTCACCTGCCCGCCCTTGACCACGATCTCGCCGATCTGCCGGTCCGGGACCCGCAGCTCCTCCCGCCACTCGGCGATCGGCCCGTCGTCGACCCCGATGACCGCGAGCTCGATGGACGGCACC
Organism: Candidatus Methylomirabilota bacterium; assembly: GCA_035464095.1. Lineage (GTDB taxonomy): Bacteria > Acidobacteriota > Thermoanaerobaculia > Thermoanaerobaculales > Sulfomarinibacteraceae > JAHECW01. The sequence goes on from DATHSO010000055.1 coordinate 10,808, forward strand.
GGCCGGCCGACGCAGGTCCCGGCGCCGCGGTCGGTGGCGTGGCGGGTCTCCTCCAGGATCTCCCGGCTCGAGGTCACCGCCACCGGCAGCGACTCGGTGGCGCCGTAGGGCGTCAGGATCCGGCCCTCGGGTGGCAGCAGCCGCTGGAAGCGCTCGATGATCTCGGGCGCCACCGGAGCCCCCGCCGACACGACGGTCCTGAGGGTCGGCAGGGTGACGCCGTGCTCGACGCCCCAGCGGCCCACGGTGTCGAGCAGCGCCGGCGACCCGAACATCGTCGTGACGCCGTACTCCAGGACGGGCCCGACGATGTTGCGGGGGTCGACCCGGGCGGGCCGGGTCGGGTCCATGTCGGGCAGGACCGTGGTCATGCCAAGGGCGGGGTCGAAGAGCGCGAACAGCGGGAAGGTGGGCAGGTCGATGTCGCCCGGCCCGGTCTCGAGGACCCCGGCCACGGCCTCGATCTGGGCGGCGAAGGTGCCGTGGCGGTAGATCACGCCCTTGGGCGGGCCGGTGCTGCCCGAGGTGAAGACCACCGCGGCGACCTCGTCGGCGGTGGTGTCGGCGATCTCCGCCCCGCCCCGGTCGCGGCCGATGGCCTCGAGCCGGCGCAGGGTGTGGCCGCCCCAGAACAGCCGCGGCCCGGCGGTGACGGTGGTCCGCACCGTCTCCCTCGCCCACCCCAGGATCACCCGGGCCGCGTGTGCCTTTGGCACGCCGATGAAGGCCTCCGGCCGCGCATTGCCGAGGCAGGCCTTGAGGTGGTTGAGGCCGATGCCGGGGTCGACGAGCACCGGCACCGCCCCGGCCCTGAACAGCCCGAAGGCGAGGACGAAGAGGTCGAGGCCGGGCGGCACCATGAGCACGGTGCGCACGCCCCGGCCGATGCCGACCGCGGCGAGGCCGGCCGCCGCCCAGGAGGTGCGCCTCTCGAGCTCGGCGTAGGTCATCGAGCCGCCGCGCCGGCCCCACGGGCAGATCACGGCGGTGGCTGCAGGCTGACGCGCGGCCATCCCGCTCACCGCCGTCGCGATGTTGACTCGCCCTCCCATGGTCCCGCTATTGAACCACGACATGGAGGTTTCTGCGAACCGGAGCGCGATCGGGACTTTTTTCCTGCCGTTTTCTTTCTCCTTCACCGTGGTGCCGATTCTCGAAGGCCGGCGAGAAAGGAGAAAGAAAACGGCAGGAAAAAAGGATTCAGTCCACGTCGTTTTGGGTCACGAAGTCCCTGATCAGCGGAACGATTTCGTCGGCGTAGTCCTCGAGGATGTAGTGCCCGCCGTCGGCGAAGCGGTGGACCTCGGCCGAGGGGAAGAGCCGCTGCCACTCGGCCAGGAAGTGGTGGTCGAAGACGAAGTCGCGGTCGCCCCAGCAGATCAGGATCGGCTTGCCGGCCAGCTTCGGCAGGTTGCCGGCGATCTCGCTCACCAGCTCGTAGCCCGGGTCGCCCGGCGACAGAGGGATGTCCTCGACGAAGCGCAGCACGGCCCGGCGGTCGGCCCAGGAGTCGTAGGGCGCGCAGTAGGCGTCCCGCACCTCCTTCGGCATCGGCTGCCTGGTGCAGGCGAGATGGGTCGCGCCCCGGGCGAAGCCGTTGAGCCCGCGGACCAGGAGGGCGCCCAGCGGGGTGTTGCGGACCAGCCACAGCTGCCAGGGCAGCGGCTTGCTCGGCGGCAGGTGGAAGGCCGCCGTGTTCAGGATCACCAGCCGCCGCACCCGCTCGGGATGCCGGCCGGCCCAGGCGCAGCCGATGGCGCCGCCCCAGTCGTGCACCACGAGGTCGACGCGGTCCGGCCCGAGGCGTTCCATGAAGGCGGAGAAGTCGTCGACTCGCCGCTCGAGGGTGTAGGGGTAGTCGTCGTCGCCGGGCTTGTCCGACAGGCCGCAGCCGACGTGGTCCGGGACGATGACCCGGCGCTCGTCGCGCAGGCCACGCACCAGCTCCCGGTAGTAGAAGGACCAGGTGGGGTTGCCGTGCACCGCGACCACCGGCTCCCCCACCCCCTCGTTCCCCTCGTCGAGGTAGTGCATCCGATGTCCGCCGACCTCGACGAAGTTGGAGTCGAACGGATAGAGGTGCCTCGGGATGTTCCGCATACCTTCCTCGGCGATTCCACGGCGGGGCGCCGGGCGCCGCGCCCCGGAGTCGTTACCAGCGGACCTCAGCCATGGTGCAGTTCAGCCCGCTGCCGATGCCCATGAGCGCGATCCGGTCGCCGTCGGCGAGCCGGCCCTCGTGCTCGAGCTTGGACAGCACGATGGGCACCCCCGCCGGTCCGATGTTGCCGAACTCAGGGTACAGCCGGTAGATCCTGGCGGGGTCGAGGCCGACCACCGCCGAGAACTTGTCGGTGTGGGGGCCGCTCACCTGGTGGAGCACGAAGTGGTCGAAGTCGGCCACCTTCCAGCCGAGCTCCGCCGCCGCCTTGGCCCAGGTCCGTCCCGCCAGGTCGAGCCCGGCCACCAGCAGCTGCCTGGTGTCGGTCACCATCCCGTCGACCTGGCCGCGGCACAGGCGGCAGTGCTCGGTGGCGGCCAGGCTGACGCCGCCGAGGAAGCGGTGGCCGCCGTCGACGAGGTCCGAGCGCCCGAGGACCATGGCCGAGGCCCCGGAGCCGAGGGTGAGGGTGGCGAAGTGGGATCGGAAGGCGGTCTCGTCGATGTCCGGGTCGAGGAGGCGATCGATGGTCTTCTCGGTGGGGAAGCGACTGCTCTCGCCGTCGGTGACGATCCCGAAGTCCACCTGGCCCCGCTCGATCATGTTGCCGACCATGTCCATGCCGTTGATGAAGGCCAGGCAGGCGTTGCCGAGGTCGAAGTTCATGCAGGTCTCGGGCAGGCCGAGCAGGGAGTGGACGATGCACGCCGTCGACGGCTCCACGTAGTCGCGGCACACCGAGGTGTTGACCAGGATGCCGAGGCGGGACCGATCGATGCCGGCGGCCTCGATGGCGAGCTCGCCGGCCCGGGCCGCGACGTCGCTGGGCTGGACGCCCTCGTCCCAGAACCGCCGCTCCATGATCCCGGACAGGTCGCGGATCAGGTCGCCCCGCATGCCGAGGCGCTCGAGGGTCGGGGCGAGGCGGGCCTCGATGTCGCTCGACCGCACTCGGTGGGGAGCGTCCACGTGGGACACGGCTAGGACTGACACATTGTCGAATCGCATAGGCTTCTCCGGCCGGGACGGGGGTGGTGCAGGCCCCTGGAGGGTCCCCGGAGGGGCCGGGCTCAGGACCGGTCGCCACCAGCGCCGATGGCAGAGAGTACCATCTTCCCCGGCCGGTGCCGCGCCGCTGTGCGGCACGACCGGGGCCCGGCGCCCCTCAGACCTCTTTCGCCGTCCAGACCCCCGACCGCCAGATCACGGTGAAGACCCCGGCCTGGAGCACCCGGTAGGAGATGTGGGCGACCCACACCCCGGTCATGCCCAGGCCGAGGACGGGGCCCACCAGGTAGGCCACCGGCAGGAAGACCAGCCACTGCAGCACCAGGGCGACGACCATCACCCGCAGGTTGTCGCCGGCCCCGAGCAGGGCGTTCATCAGCACCGTCCCGAGGGTGTCCACGCTCATGGTGGCGGCGATGATCCGAAGCGGCAGCCGGGCGAGGGCCAGGGTCTCCGGGTCGTGCAGGAAGGGGCGCAGGAGCAGGTCGGGGAAGAAGAGTCCGACCAGGGCCAGGACGCCGACCACGACGGCCGCCAGGCGGCTCACCTCCCGGCCCCACGCGGCGGCGTCCTCGGGTTGGCCCCGTCCCAGCGCCTGGCTGACCAGGGTGGCCGCGGCCATGCCGAAGCCGAGCCCAGGGAGGATCGCCACCAGCAGCAGCTGGACCAGCACGTTCGAGGCCGCGAGCTCGGGCGTCCCGACCCGGCCGAGGATCCAGAAGAAGGCGGTCAGCCCGGCGGCGAAGAAGAACTGCTGCAGCCCCGTGGGCACCGACAGCCGCAGCATGGTCGCCATGGTGGAGCGGTCCGGCAGGCCGCGCAGGAAGCCGTTGCGGCGCGCGATCCGGAAGCCCTGGACGACGTACAGGGCGGAGCCGATGAAGGTGGCGATGGCCGACCCGATGCCGGCACCGGCGACCCCCATGGCCGGGAGGCCGAGGTGGCCGAAGATGAGGACCCAGTTGAGCACGATGTTGGAGGCGTGCATCACCACCAGGGTCCGCATGTAGACCCTGGACAGGTCGACCCCGTTCCAGAAGCCGCGGAAGGCGAAGTTGACCCCGAGGGCGACCATCGCCACCAGGCGCGCCTGGAGGTAGGGCACGCCGAGGGCCACCACCTCGGGGTCCTCCACCAGGTAGCCGAAGAGACGGTCCGTCACGACCACCAGAAGCACCGACCACGGCACCGCGAGGACGACGGCGAGCAGCAGGCCGCCGTTGAGGGGGCGGGCGGTCTCGCCGTGCCGGCCCTCCCCCAGGCGCCGGGCCGCCATCGCCTGGACTCCCGCCGACAGCCCGGTGATGAAGGCCGACGCCATGAAGTTGGCGAAGCTCGCCATGCCGACCGCCGCGAGGGCGGCCGCACCGAGGACGCCGACCATGGCCGTGTCCACCAGGTTGAGGATGTTCTGGGAGACCATGCCGCCGATGATCGGCAGGGCCAGGGTGAGGATGCGGCGACGGCGTGGGTTGACCGGCATGGCGTGTCGACGCGCCAGCCTACCGCCCCGCACCCGCCCGCGCCAGCCCTCCCAAGCCGGGACCCGGGAATGTGAGAGAATCGGATTCGTTCACCCGAGTCAGGAGGCACCCATGGCGCATCGCTCGACCCCGGTCACCCTCGCCGCAATCGCCGCCGGCGTGCTCGTGCTAGCTTCGTCCGCCGCCGCCCAGAAGGCCGGCGACACCGCCAAGGCCGAGAAGGTGCGCGACCGCGCCCTCGCCAAGGTCGAGGCGTGGCGCGCCCAGCCCGCCGAGAACATCCTGGACAAGGACCGGGAGGCGGTGGGCGACACGAGCCCCTTCGCGACCGCCGACGCCGTGCTGCAGGCCCAGAACGCCCTCGGCAAGGACTCGAAGGTCATCGACACCAGCCTCAAGACCCTGGCCGACCAGGCCAAGGCCGACGCGGCCAACCCCGTCCCGGAGTACTACCGGGGCATGGTGCTGGTCTGGACCGGCAAGAACGACCAGGCGACCGCCGCCTTCAAAGCCGCCGAGTCGCGCGCCAGGAAGGCCGTCGAGGCGAGCTCCGACGACGCCGTCGCCCAGTTCTACCTGGCGGCATCGCTGATCCGTCAGAAGAAGGGCTTCGACGCGGCGCGCAAGGCCCTCGACGCGGCCGCCCAGAACGGATTCGACCGCTCCATGGTCGAGTTTCAGCGGGGGCTCAGCTTCCTCCTCCAGGAGGACTGGCAGACGGCCAAGGACGCCTTCGACGCGGTCGAGAAGCTCGAGCCGCGCTACGCCCACCTCTACTTCTACCGGGCGATGGCCTGGGACAAGCTCAAGCGCACCGACATGCTGCTCAACGACCTCGACCAGTTCGTCAAGCTCGCCCCCAACGCCCCGGAGGCCAAGACCGCCAAGGCCATCCTGGCTTCGGCGAAGTAGAGCACGCGCGCCCTCCGGCGCGCGTCAGAAGGGCCGGCCGATCCCGATGTAGAACTTGGGCTTGGTCGAGCTGATGCCGGGGTTGACGATGGGCCAGGACACGTCACCCCACACCGGTCCGATGGGGGTCGACCACCGGAAGCCCACCCCGGCGCCCACCGCCAGGTCGCCGTCGGCATCGCCCCAGCTCTCCCAGACCTGACCGGCGTCCACGAAGACCGCGGCCCGCAGCTCGCGCCAGACCGGGATCCGCAGCTCCTCGTTGAGGATGAAGAGAGCACCGCCTCCGGCCGGAACGAAACCGCCTCCGACGCCCAAGTCCGTCGGCCCGACGGTGTCGCGGTCGAAGCCCCGGATCGAGCCCTGGCCACCGGCGAAGAACTTGGCCTCCCGGGTCAGCTCGGTGCCGCTGACGGGCTCGGCGATGCCGACGCGGAGCGACTGCAGCCAGGTGCTCGAGCCGAGGACCTCGAGAGCCAGCGAGCCCTGGGCGAAGGAGGTCCAGTAGTCGAGCTCGGAGCCCAGGACGTCCCGGCTGACGCCGCCGTCGAGGAAGAAGCCGTAGCCCGACCTGGGGTCGAAGGGGTTGTCGAAGCGGTCGCGCACGTAGCGGGCACCGAGCAGGCTGACCTTGACGGTGGTGTCGATGGGGAAGAAGAAGGACGGCTCCTTCTCGTAGGTCCGGGTGCTCGTGTAGCGGTAGTAGAGGGTTCCCGAGTCGGTGGCTGCGTCCAGGGCGGCGCCGAACAGCCGGGTCGCCTCCAGGCTCCAGAACAGCTCGTCCTGATTCAACAGGTCCGGCTCCTCTGGCGCGTCGCCTCTCGAGTAGCCGCCGGTCGACGCGAAGGTCCACCGTTTGCCAGGCAGCGGCGGCAGCGAGACGACGACGAAGCCGAGCCACTCGGTCTGGTCCCACCTGGCGCGCAGGTTGAGGCCGAGGCCGCGGCCGAGAAGGTTGTCGTCGCGCACGCCGACGCGCGCCTGGACCCCGCGCTCGGTGCTCCAGCCACCACCCACCTCCGCGGTCCAGCGCGGCTTCTCCTCGACGTCGAGCTCGACCCGGGCACCGGTGGCGCCCACCGGGACGGTGCGGACGTCCACCCGTTCGATGGGTGCGAAGTTGGCGATCCTGACCGCCGTCAGGTCCAAGTCCGAGTTGCGGAGAATCTCGCCCTCCTGAAGCGCCACCCCGGACCTCAGAGTCCGCGCGCTGGTGTGCTTCAAGCCCTTGAAGGTGACGCCCTCGAAGATCCGCCTCATCCCGGGATCGATCTCGAAGGTCACGGTCCAGCGCCCGTCCTCCCCCCGGTCGATGCTGCCCCTGACCTGGGCTTCCGAGTAGCCGGCCGCGTCGTAGCCCCCCCGCAGCCGGCTCGCCGCGAGGTCGACCGCGAGAGGGGTGAGGGGACCGCCCTCGACCAGTGGGAAGTCGCCGGCACGCAGCAGGTCGAGGGGATCCGAGCCGATCAGGACCAGGTCGCCGACAACGGCCGGTGGGCCGAGATCGACGTCGGCGCGGAGCTCCACGCGGTCGCCGCTCACGGCCACCGCCTCGACGGACCGCACCCGGGCCTCGAAAAACCCCTGGTCGGCCAGGGTCCCCTCGATCACCCGGATCGCCCGCTCGTCGTCCTCGGCGAGCAGGGCGAGGTCGGCGGGCGAACCGAGGCGATCGGCCACCGCCAGGGCGACGTCCCGCGGCACGCCCGCCAGCACGGGTCCGACGAGCTCGACCCCACTCCCCCGCCGGACGGTCACCAGGACCTCGTCGCCGACCCGCTCGACGGACACCTCGGCGCGGGAGTAACCCTCGGCGTCGTAGTGCCGCTCGAGGTGCGCTGCCATGTTGGCGAAAGCGATCCGCTCCAACGGTGGGCCCTGGTACAGGGCGGTGACCTCCCGGCGGATCCGCTCCGGAGGCTGGTCGTCGCCGGTGAAGGTGACCTGCTGGTGGGGACCGGGATCGACCTCGAAGACGAGGATCCGCGCGCGCTCCTTCTCCCGGACCGATCCGGTGACGGTGGCGCCGACGTAGCCCCGTTCGGCGAGCTCGCGCTCCAGGCGGATCTTGGCGACGAAGAGCAGGAAGGGCTCGAAGGGCTGGCCGCGTCGGAAGCCGGTGGCGCGCCGCAGCGCACGCTTGGAGACCGGCCAGTCGCCCTCGAGCCGGATCTTGCTGATCACCGGCCGCTCGTCCCAGCGCGAGGTCCCGCCCCACCGGAAGCGCTGGAAGACATTGGCGCCCGCCTCCTCGGTGAGCGTCTTCTGGTAGCCCTGGATGGCGAGCCCCTTGAGCCCCGGCAGGTTCCACAGCTGGAGCATGGAGGTCTGGTCCTGGACGTCCGAGGCGCTGGTGGCGACGAACAGGGCCAGGTTGTGGCTCAGGCGTTGGCCGAGCATGATGTTGTCCGAGCTCTCCTTCTCGGTCTCCACCGAGATGGTCGCGGGCTGCAGGGTCTCGTTCTCGAAGCCGAGCAGCCCCCCGACGCCCTGCACCAGCCCCTGGGTGGCCAGGGCGGTCGTGTCGAGGCCGCTGGCGCCCGCGAGCACGGCCGACTCGGGGACGATCTCGACGATGGGGTCGACCGCCGGGTCGCCGGTGAACAGCAGGCTGCCGCGGCGCACCGACACGTTTTGGCCCGCCAGGGCGAAGCGCCCGCCGGGATCGATGACGACCTCGCCCCGGATCCGCGGCCGCGCCGCGGTGCCGGTCACCCTGAGCACGTCCCACCGCGCGTCGAAGCGGCCCAGGTTGTTCTCGACCCGGATCTTGCCCCGGCCCCGGACGTCCAGGTCCAGACCCACCCTGAACAGCGGGTCGTCGGCCGCCGGCTCCAGGACTGTCGGCCCCAGCAGCGCCCCGGTGAGGCTCACGTTCTCGTCCCAGAGGCCAGCCACCAGGTTGAGCTCGCCCACCACCTTCGCCAGCCGCGGGGGATCGGGCTCGATGGCGATGATGCCGGTCCACTGGCTGAGGATGCCCTCCACGTACACGATGACGTTCTCGAGCTCCACCACCAGCCCCTGCCGCGACGCGGGGTTCCAACCGCCGCCGAGCTCGACGGTGCCCTCGTTGACCGTGGCACGGCCGTCGCGGACCCAGAGCGTGTCGTCGGACCACTGGGCCGAGAGCACCAGGTCGCGGATCTGGAGCGGGGGGTCGCGGAGCACCAGGGCGCCGCCCTCGTGTCGGATGTCCAGGTCGACCACGGGCGCCGACGGCTCCCCGCCGAGCCGGGCCGACAGCGAGATCGGCTGGTGCACCTGGACGGGATACGGGATGAGCTGGGCGATGGACGGCGAGACCACGGCGTCGAGGCGCCCCTCCAGGAGGCCGCTGGCCAGGTCCCGGCGGCCCTCGAGCCGGATCTCGGTGCGAGGCCCCACCAGCGCCACCGGCTCCACCACGACGGCCGAGGCGGTGAGCGTCACCACCACCGGCTCGCGGGCGACGAGCTCACCACCCAGGTGGCGGATGCTGAGATCGCGGAGCTCCACCACCCCCTGCGTGTCCTCCGGACGGCCGGGGTGCCAGGTGCCGTCGACGCTCACTGAAGCCGAAACCTGCACCGGCAGCGGCTCGAGGCCCAGTGCCGCCACCAGCGGTTCGGACCGGAAGTCAAAGCTGCGCACCGACACCCGCGCCGGCTCGTCCGGCGCCTCCGGCCACAGCCACTCGGGCGCCGGGAGCGCGCCCAGAGGCGCCGTCAGCTCCACCACGGCGGCGCCCGCCTCGGTGGCGATGTTGCCGCTCACCAGCCGCAGGACCCCGTCCTCGAGCGCCCCGGCGGCCCGGAAGGGGGGCATCGGCGACGCCGGGTCGACCGGGCTCCAGCCCACCTCGAGAACCACCTCGGGGCGGCTCACCGTGCCCGCTACCGTGAGCTCGCCGTCGAGTCGTCCCTCCACCACCGCGTCGAGCTCGACGGGCGCCTGCGCGAGGTCAAGGTCCCGCCACGCCAACGAGGCTGTTACCGGCGCGTCGAGGCCACCCAGACCCAGCGAGGCCGCGCCCTCGAGGCTGCCTCCCAGCAGATCGGCCGCCAGCTCCTCGAGGACCACCCGCTCGGGCTCGGCCTCGAAGCGGGCGCTGAGCGAGTCCACCCGCCAGCCGGCAGCCTCGACCTCGGAACCCTCGAGCACCCCGGCCACCGACCACCGGGACCCGTCCCAGTCGAACTGCCCGGCTCCCTCGAGCCGGCCGCCCAGGCTGGCCAGCAGCCCGGGCTCGAGCCCGGCCGCCTCTCCGAGCCGGTCGAGCTGGTCGACACCGAAGCGCCAGCTCCCGGCGGCGCTGCCCGCCTCGGCGTCGAAGGTCCCGGCGGCACCGGCCTCGATGCCGGGGGCGACCGCCACGTCCACCGACCACTCCGCGGACTTCAGGGTGCCGGCGGCCTCGGCCTGGACGAGCTCGACGCCCCGGCCGGCGGCGACCGGAGCGACCCAGGCCGCCCGGACGTCGAAGCTCGGCGACTCGAGGGTTCCGCCGACCTTTCCCTGGGCCGTGAAGGGCCCGCCCGCCGGCTCGAGATCGGCCAGTGGCGCGGCCCAGGGCTCGAGGCGCGCCGCAACCGCCGAGACGTCGTCCACGGTCAGCTCGAGCTCCAGGTCCAGGGCGCCCGAAGGACCGAGTGTCCCGGATGCCCGGGCGACGGCGCCGGGAGCCTCCACCCGCGCCCGCGCGAGCCGCCAGCGGTCGCCAGCGCCGCTGGCCTTCACCTCGGCCCGGCCGAGGGAGGTGGTCACGCTCAGGTCGACAGAGCCGCCGAGGTTATCCAGGGCCACCGGAAAGGGCACCGTGCCGTCCACCGTCCCGGACACTCGAATCGGCCCCGGGATCGCCTCGGCGACCTGAGGCGCCACGAAAGCCAGGGCACGCTCCACCGGCGCTCCCCTCAGCCGGGCGCTCACCGTTGCCACGCCGGGGTCGGCGGCGGTCACGGTGGCCTCGCCCCAGCTCCCGCCTGCCAGGCGAGCCCGGGGCACGCCGTCGGCGAAGCCCAGCTCGAGGACCTCGAGCTCGTAGCCGGCGACCGTGAAGGGCTGGCCGCGGTGCGCGAGGTCCGCCGCGAGGCCCGTCTGCGGGTCCAGCGCCAGCTCCCCCGCGAGCTCGAGCACCCCGCGGGGGTCGAGGCCGGTCACCAGGTTCGGGTCCCACCAGCCGAGGGCGCCGGCCAGGTCGGCCCGGGTCTCGAGCTCGACGGTGGCCGCTATGCCGTCCGAGAATGCCACCTTCCCCGACGCCTCCAGGGCCACCTCGGAGCCCCCGGCCGACAGCCGTTCCACGATCACGCCGTCCGCCGAGGCAGCAGCCCGGAGCTCGACGGGACCGAGCACCAGGGTGCGGCCCTGCCGCTCGAGGGTCGCTTGCCCGGCGCCGGCCTCGACGGCGGCCCGCCCGTCCGTCAGGGAGGCGGCGGCGCGGACCTCCTCGAGGGTCGCCTCGACCTCGAGCACCTCGGCCCGGACGCGGCCCTCGGACAGGGTCAGCCGACCGATCTCGAGCATTCGCCAGGGATCCACTGGCGGCCCCTCGTCGGACGTCTCAGGGGTCGCGGGCAGCTCCAGGTTGCGCAGGTCGACGGCGACCCCCTCGAGCGCCAGGGTCTCGATCCGGGCCGGGTCGGCCAGCAGCGCCGGCCAGCTCCAGGTCGCCCCGATACGGTCGATTGCGGCTACCGGCTCACCCCCCGCCGACACGGTCACACCCCGCGCCTCGAGGCGGCCCGGCCACAGCCGGAGCTGTGGCTCGGCGACCTCGATCCGCCAACCGGTGCTCGCCTCCACGACCGCCAGGGCGCGCTCCGCCAACGGCCGCTGTACCGCGGCCGAGTGCAGTACGAGCCACACCGCCACGAGGAGCAGCACGAAGGCGGCGGCGACCAGCAGCAGCACCCGGCGGAGGGACATGGACAGAGTCTAGCCCGGGTCGGGGGCGGTCACCAGTGGCAGCAATTCGTCGGACGAATTGCTGCCACTGTCGCTGGTGCTGTCATGGCGAACCGACGTGAGCTATCGTGTCCCCGGGAGGTGCCCGTGTCGGTTCCGTTCCTGTGCATCCTGGCGGCGTTTCTGGTTGTGCTGGGCTCCAAGATCCCGGTGGCGTTGGCGATGGCCCGGCAGCCCGGGGGCTACGACAACCACCACCCGCGGGACCAGCAGGCGGTCCTCCGGGGCTGGGGCCGCCGGGCGGTCGCGGCCCACCTCAACGGCTTCGAGGCCTTCCCGCCCTTCGCCGCGGCAGTGCTTGTGGCAGTGCTCGCCGGCGCGGACCCGCTCTGGACCACCCGGCTTGCCGTGCTCTTCGTCGCGGCCCGGGCGCTCTACGTCGCGCTCTACATCCTCGACCTGCCGAGCCTGCGCTCCCTGGTCTGGACGGTGGGCTTCGGCGCCACGGTCGCCCTCTTCATCCTGCCGCTGCTCACCTGATTCCGGCGGTCCCGAGGTTCTCGGGCGCCGCCCGCGGCTCGGCCGGTGCGGCCTCGCGGGGAACTCGCGGGGAAACAGAGACCGGGTTTTGTTTGTTGTCCCTCGGCGATGCCCGCGCTCCGGCCGGCCCGCCGCCGCGCGTGCCCAGCTCGAGAGGTGACAATGGCCGACCAGGACCGCCGCAGCTCCGCCCGCGACATCGAAGCCGTCGAGACCCGGGAGTGGCTCGATTCCCTCGACTGGGTCCTCCAGCACGGCGGGCGCGACCGGGTCCGGGCGCTGCTCTCGGACCTCCAGATCCACGCCCGCAAACACGGCGTCGACATCCCGTTCTCGGCCACCACGCCGCACATCAACACCATTCCAGTGTCGGAGGAGGTCCCCTACCCCGGCAGCCGGGAGGTGGAGCGCCGGATCAAGAGCCTGACCCGCTGGAACGCCATGGCCATGGTGGTCCGCGCCAACCAGGAGGAGGCCGGCATCGGCGGCCACATCTCCACCTACGCCTCCGCCGCGACCCTGTACCAGGTAGCGTTCAACCACTTCCTGCACGGCAAGAGCGAGCACTACGACGGCGACCAGGTCTACTTCCAGGGCCACGCCGCCCCCGGCATCTACGCCCGCGCCTACCTCGAGGGCCGGCTCACCGAGGCCCAGCTCCGCAACTTCCGCCGCGAGCTGCGGGACGGTCGGGGCGCCGGGCTGTCGTCCTACCCCCACCCCTGGCTGATGCCCGACTTCTGGGAGTTCCCCACCGTTTCCATGGGCCTGGCCGCCATCCAGGCCATCTACCAGGCCCGCTTCAACAGCTACCTGGAGGACCGGGGGCTCCACCCGACCTCCGACCACCGGGTCTGGGCCTTCCTGGGCGACGGCGAGATGGACGAGCCCGAGTCCCTGGGCGCCATCACCCTCGCCGCCCGGGAGCGCCTGGACAACCTGATCTTCGTCATCAACTGCAACCTGCAGCGCCTCGACGGCCCGGTGCGCGGCAACGGCAAGATCATCCAGGAGCTCGAGGCCGCCTTCCGGGGCGCGGGCTGGAACGTCATCAAGGTCATCTGGGGCTCGGACTGGGACCCGCTCCTGGCCAGGGACACCAGCGGTCTCCTGGTCAAGCGGATGAACGAGGTGGTCGACGGCCAAAGCCAGCTGTTCTCGGTCTCCGACGGCGCCTACATCCGCGAGCACTTCTTCGGCGTCCACCCCGAGCTGCGCGAGCTCGTGGCGAGCTACTCGGACGAGCAGCTGCGCAAGCTGCGCCTCGGCGGTCACGACCCCCAGAAGGTCTACAACGCCTACAAGCGGGCGGTGGAGTACCGCCAGGGGCCGACCGTGATCCTGGCCCGGACCATCAAAGGCTACGGGCTCGGCGAGGCCGGCGAAGGCCGCAACATCACCCACCAGCAGAAGAAGCTCAACCAGGATGAGCTGATCGAGTTCCGGACCCGGTTCGGGATCCCGCTGTCCGACGACGACGCCCGCGCCGCCACCTTCTACCGGCCTCCCCAGGACAGCCCGGAGCTGGTCTACCTCCAGCAGCGCCGGGCCGAGCTCGGCGGCGCCGTGCCCAGCCGTGGCGTCCGCTGCGAGCCGCTGCAGCCGCCGTCGGACGCCATCTTCGCCGAGTTCGCCGACGGCTCCGGCGACCGCGAGATCTCGACCACCATGGCCTTCATCCGGCTGCTGACCAAGCTCCTCAAGGACCCGCAGCTCGGCAAGCTGATCGTGCCCATCATCCCCGACGAGGCGAGGACCTTCGGCGCCGAGTCCCTGTTCCGCCAGATCGGCATCTACTCCCACACCGGCCAGCTCTACCAGCCGGTGGACGCCGGCACCCTCATGTTCTACAAGGAGGCCAAGGACGGCCAGCTGCTGGAGGAGGGCATCACCGAGGCCGGCTCCATGTGCTCGTTCATCGCGGCCGGCACCGCCCACGCGACCCACGGCATCAACACCATCCCGTTCTTCATCTTCTACTCCATGTTCGGCATGCAGCGCATCGGCGACCTGGTGTGGGCCGCCGGCGACATCCGCTCCCGCGGCTTCATGATCGGTGGCACCGCCGGCCGCACCACCCTCAACGGCGAGGGCCTGCAGCACCAGGACGGCCACTCCCACCTCCTCGCCTACCCCCTGCCCAACCTCAAGGCCTACGACCCGGCCTTCGCCTTCGAACTCGCCGAGATCGTGCGCGACGGCATCAAGCGGATGTACGTGAACCAGGAGGACGTCTTCTACTACCTGACGGTGGAGAACGAGCCCTACCCGATGCCCGAGCAACCGGAGGGCTCCACCGAGGGCATCCTGCGCGGGCTCTACCGCTTCCGGCCGGCCGCGGTCGAGGCCCCCCACCGCGCCCACCTGTTCGGCTCGGGGCCGATCCTCAACCAGGCCCTGCGCGCCCAGGAGATGCTCGCCGAGCGCTACGGCGTCGCCGCCGACGTGTGGAGCATCACGAGCTTCAAGGAGCTCTACCTGGACGGCACCGACTGCGACCGCTGGAACCGGCTCCACCGCGAGATCGACCACAGGACCCCGTGGATCCGGCAGTGCCTCGACGGTACCGAGGGCGTGTACGTGGTCGCCTCGGACTACGTGAAGGCGCTTCCCGAGTCGATCGCGCGCTGGTTCCCCAAGCCGCCCGTGTCCCTCGGCACCGACGGCTTCGGCCGGTCGGAGAGCCGGGCCGCCCTGCGCCGCTTCTTCGAGGTCGACGCCGAGCACATCGTGGTCGCGACCCTCGATGCCCTGTCCCGCGAGGGCGCCGTCGACCGCGAAACCGTCCACGCCGCCATCGCCGAGCTCGGCATCGACCCCGACGCCCCCAACCCGGTGACGGTGTGAGGAGCGGGCCATGAGCACCATCATCCGCATTCCCGAGCTCGGCGAGGGCGTCGACAGCGTCGACGTGGTCTCCGTGCTGGTCCAGGTCGGCGACCGGGTCGAGGTCGAGCAGCCCCTCATCGAGGTCGAGACCGACAAGGCCGTCGTCGAGGTCCCGGCCACCGCCGCCGGCACCGTCACGGAGGTCCACGTCGCCGCCGGCGACACCCTCGGCCCCGACGCCCCGGTCGTCACGGTGGACGAGGGAGAAAACGCAGAGGCGCAGAGTCGCAGAGACGCAGAGCCGTCGCAGGGAAGCACCGATCCCGATCCCGAATCCGCGGCAGCGGACAGCGGCAGTGACAGCGTCAGTGACAGTGACAGTGGCAGCGGCAGGGACAGCGATCAGGAACAGCGGCAGCGACCAGCGCCAGCCGACAGCGGCAGCGAGCAGGGGCAGCGACCCGACGTCGCCTCCGGCTCTGCCGGGACGGAGCCGGAGCAGCGATCAGCGACGGCCTCTCCGTCCGAAATCGAGAATTCAGAATTGAGAATTGAGAATTCCGGCCGGAGGCTCGTCCCAGCCGCACCGACGGTGCGCCGCTTCGCCCGCGAGGTCGGCGTCGACATCGCCACCGTCCCCGGGTCCGGGCCGGGGGGCCGCATCTCCATCGACGACGTCAAGGCCGAGGTCGCCCGCAGGATGGCGCGGCCGGCCGCCGCTGCCGCCGGGGCGCCTCCCGTGGACCTGCCCGACTTCTCCCGTTGGGGCACGGTGCGGCGCGAGCCCATGTCGAAGATCCGCCGCCTCACCGCCGAGCAGATGTCGCGCGCCTGGCTCACCGCTCCCCAGGTCACCCACGACGACCTCGCCGACGTCACCGACCTCGAGGTCCTGCGGCAGCGCTTCAAGGGCCGGGTCGAGTCGGCCGGCGGCAAGCTCACGGTGACCGCCATCCTGGTCAAGGTGGCCGCCTCGGCCCTGAAGCTGTTCCCAAACCTGAACGCCAGCGTCGACCCGGCCGCCGGCGAGATCATCTTCAAGGAGTTCGTCCACATCGGCGTCGCCGTCGACACCGAGCACGGCCTGCTGGTGCCCGTGATCCGCGACGCCGACCGCAAGAACATCACCGAGATCGCCGTCGAGCTCGACGACCTGGCCGCCCGGGCCCGCGCCCGCAAGCTCAAGCCCGACGAGATGCAGGGCGGGACCTTCTCGATCTCCAACCTCGGCGGCATCGGCGGCACCGGCTTCTCGCCGATCGTCAACTGGCCCGAGGTCGCGATCCTCGGCGTCTCCCGCGGTCGCGTCCAGCCCGAGTGGAACGACGAGCTCTCGTCCTTCGAGCCGCGCCTCATGCTGCCCCTGTCGCTCAGCTACGACCACCGCCTGGTCGACGGCGCCGAGGCCGCCCGCTTCGTCCGTTGGGTCGCCGAAGCCCTCGAGGAACCCCTCCTGCTGGCGTTGGAGGGTTGAGGGCGCCCATCCGCGTGCCCGCGACTGCGCCGGCAACGCCGGTGCCCGAGCGAAGGCCGGCGATCGAGCTCCAGGGACCGAGGCCGGGCTCGGTCGCCCGGGGCCCGTGTACCATGTGCCGACCGATCGCCGGGAGGGGGAATGATCCGAGTCGAGGGGCTGCGACGGAGCTTCGGTTCCCTGGTGGCGGTGGACGGCGTCTCGTTCGAGGTCCGGGACGGTGAGATCTTCGGCCTGCTCGGGCCCAACGGCGCCGGCAAGACCACCACCATCAACATGATCTGCGGCGTCCTCCAGCCCGACGGCGGACGGGTCCTGGTCGACGAGCGCGACATCTGGCTCGAGCCGGCGAAGGTCAAGCGCTCCCTCGGGGTCGTCCCCCAGGAGATCGCGGTCTACGAGGACCTCACCGCCCGGGACAACCTCTCGTTCTGGGGCTCCCTGTACGGCCTCAGGGGCGGCGAGCTCGCCGACCGCATGAACGAAACCCTGGCGCGGGTCGGCCTCGCCGACCGGGCTGGCGACCGGGTCTCGACCTACTCGGGGGGGATGAAGCGCCGGCTCAACCTGTCCATGGGCCTGCTCCACCGGCCCAAGTTCCTGCTCCTCGACGAGCCGACCGTGGGCATCGACCCTCAGGCCCGCCTCAACATCCTCGAGGTCATCCGGGAGGTCGCCGCCGCGGGCACCACGGTGCTCTACACGACCCACTACATGGACGAGGCGGAGCGGCTGTGCGACCGCATCGGGATCATCGACCACGGCCGGATCCTGGCCATGGGCACGCTGGCCGAGCTCACCCGCCGGGCGGGCGAGGGCGAGGTGCTGCGGCTGAGCGGCGCCTTCCACGAACCAGACACCCGGCACCGCCTCGCCGCCGTCGAGGGGGCCCGCCTGCTTCGGCTGGACGACGACGCCGCGGTCCTCGCCATCGAGGCCGACGGTCCCGGCCTGCTCGAGGTCCTGCCCCGGGTGCTCGAGCCGGGGCTCGGGGTCGAGGACGTGTCGATCCAACGGCCCAACCTCGAGAGCGTCTTCATCGCCCTCACCGGCCGCGAGCTGCGCGACTGATGGCCGTTGTCGCCATTCTCCGCCGGGACCTCACCCGCTACCGCCGCAACCCCGGGCGCACCGCCTTCCTGTTCGCCCTGCCCCTGGTCCTGGCCGGGATCTTCGCCCTGGTCTTCGGCGGCAGCGGCGTCGGCGAGAACATCACGATCCGGGTGCTGCTCTGGGACGAAGACCAGAGCCTGCTGTCGCTGCTCGCCCGCGGCGCCTCGGGGGCGGATCCCGAAGCCGGCCGGCTGGAGGTGGTCGAGGTCGGGCCCGAGGGCCTCGAGATGATGGAGCGCGGCGAGGCCTCGGCCCTGGTGCGGATCCCCGAGGGCTTCACCGACGACTACCTGGCCGGGGTCCCGGTCCGGGTCGAGCTGGTCAAGAACCCGTCCGAGCGTTTCCTGCCCCAGGTGGTCGAGGAGGGGCTCGGCGTCGGCCGCGCGGTGCTGACGGTGGCGTCGCGGGTCTTCCGTCCCGAGCTCGAGCAGGTCCGGGCCTTCGCGCTGTCCGAGAGCTTCCCGCCCGACCTGGCGGTGGGCGACCTGTCGGCGCGGGTCAACAGCCGGCTCCGGGGTCTGGAGCGCTTCCTGTTTCCCCCCGCCATCGAGCTCGAGACCGTCACCGTGGACCCGGCTGGCGGCGGCGAGGCCGACTCCGACATCGGGATCCTCGCCTTCTTCCTGCCCGGCCTGGCCGTGATGGGCGTGCTCTTCCTCGCCCAGTCGGCGACCCGGGACATCCTGCGCGACCGCGAGGCCGGCCTGGTCCGCCACCTGCTCACGGCCCCGGTCTCGCCCGCCCAGTACCTCGTCGGCAAGTGCCTGTCGGTCCTGCTCGTGACCGGCATCGGCTTCGCCGCCCTGATCGCGGTGGGGTGGGCCGCCGGCGTGGCCTGGGGGCCGCCGGCGGCGGTGGCCGCGCTGACCGCCGCCACCGCGATCGCGGCCAGCGGCACCCTGCTCCTGATCATGAGCCTGGTCGCCACCGAGCGCCAGGGCGACGCCCTGACCACCATCGTCATCATCGCCTGGTCCATGCTCGGGGGCGCCTTCGTGCCCCTGTCGGCCCTGCCGGACTTCGTTCGGCCGCTGTCCGCCACCACCCTGGTCTACTGGGCGGTCGACGGTTTCAACGACCTGGTGCTGCGCGGCGGCGGCCTGGTCGACGTTCTGCCCAACCTGGCCGTGCTGCTCGGGGTCGGCGCCCTGTTCCTGTCCGCCGGCGCG
>DATHSO010000056.1:0-9528 GCA_035464095.1 Candidatus Methylomirabilota bacterium
CGCGCATCCGGACCCGGGTCCGGTGGCTGTCGCTGTCGCCGTTTGCTGTTCGCTGACGCTGATCGCCGATCACTGATCACTGATTGCTGTTTGCTGGTCGCCGATCGCTGGTCGCTGACCGCTGCCATCGGGCACGGGCACGGGAACGGGCACGGAAACGGACGCGGACGCGGACGCGGGCGGACCGCTACTCGCGGACCGGAACCGGCTCGCTGGGGAAGGACCCGGTGGCGTAGAAGTGCTCGAGCAGTGCGTCCTTCTCGTAGAAGCGGTCGAGCAGCCACTGCTTGAGCTCGGCCTCGAGGCGCGGCAGCTCTTCGGCGGGAAAGCGGCGGACGTGGACGTGGATCTGCTGCACCCGGCCGGTGATGTACTGCCACAGGGTGGGCACACCCCCGACGTAGCCGATGGTGACGTCGTAGACCGCGTTCAGGTGGTCGCCGAGGCCCTCCACGGAGGCCACGAAGCCCTTGGTGCGCGGGATCAGCACGTGGCGGGTGGCCTCGAGGCCGCGTTCCATCGCCCACTCGGCGCTGGCCCGGACCTTGTCCTCGGTGACCCGGGTGCCCTCGACGAAGCTCACCAGCCACAGGGGGATGCGCTCGTGAACGAGGGTCTCGAAGGTCCGGCTGATCCGGGCCCGGTCGGCGGTCCAGTCGCGCTCGAGGAAGGGGCAGTTGAGGAACTGCATTCCCCAGCCGACCCCCGGCACCCACTTGAGGGCCTTCTTGACGAAGAACTTGAGGTCGCCGAGCCGGCCCTTGGAGCGGGCGAGGGCCATGAGGGTGGTGATGTCGGGCATCTGCTGGTGGTTCGAGACGACGATGGCGTTCTCGTCGGTGGGCAGGTCCTCGCCGGTGACGATGATCGTCACCCGGTTGAAGCGCTCGGCTGCGATCACGCACCAACCCCACCAGGTTTCGGCGCACCAGCGGTTGAAGCGGCGGAAGGCGCGTCGGGAGAACGGACGGACGACCAGGCTCGCGGTCTGGGCACCGTTGAGGGCGATGAGGCTGGCGAAGCCGGCCGCCGTCAGCGGCAGTGCACGGATGTTGCGAGCGAGCCGGGTCGCGAAGCCGGCGTCGTCCTTCAACGGGGGCAGAGGCATCGGAGCTCCTCCTCGAGCAGCTCGCGGCAGCGGGCCAGGTCGGCCTCGGTTGTTCCCAGGTTGCCGATCGCGACCCGCAGCGCGATGCCGGCGTCGAGCCGGGTGTGCGACAGGAAGACGTCGCCCGAGGCGTTGACCCGCTCCATGAGCACCATGTTCAACCTGTCGACGGCCGTCGAATCTTCCCCGTCCCGACCGCGGGCCCGGAAGCAGACCACCGAGAACGGTGCCGGCGCCAGGCGCTCGAAGTCCGGGTGGGCGTCGACCCAGGCCGCGAAGTCGGCGGCCATGCCGATGTGGTGGCGCAGGCGCTCGCGGATGCCGTCGGCGCCGAAGCAGCGGACCACCCACCACAGCTTCAGGGCGCGAAAGCGGCGCCCGAGCTGAACTCCGTAGTCCATGAGGTCGACGACCTGGCCGGACACCGGAGTGGTGAGGTACTCGGGAACCAGCGAGAAGGCGCGCCGGAAAACCCCGGGGTGGCGGGTGTAGAGGGCCGAGGCGTCGATGGGGGTGAACAGCCACTTGTGGGGGTTGAAGACCAGGCTGTCGGCGGCCTCGGCGCCGTCGAAGATCCAGCGGTGCTCGGGGCACAGGGCGGCCGAGCCGGCGTAGGCGGCGTCCACGTGGAGCCACATGCCCTCGCGCTCGCAGACTGCGGCGATGGCGGCCACCGGGTCCACCGAGGTGGTGGAGGTGGTGCCCACCGTCGCCACCGCGGCCAGCGGCCGCCGGCCGGCGGCCCGGTCCTCGGCCACCGCGGCTTCCAGGGCGGCCACGTCCAGACGGTAGTCGGCGTCGTGGGGGATCGCCCGGAAGCCGTCGAGGCCGAGACCGAGGGCGAGGCAGGCCTTGGCGATGGAGGAGTGCGCCTGGTCCGAGGCGTAGACCGTCATGGCGGGAAGCTCGGCGCGGCCGGCCATGCCGCGGTGGCGGATCTCGGGGTCGGCGGCCTCGCGAGCCGCGGCCAGGGCGAGCATGGACGAGATCGACGCGGTGTCGCACAGGAAGCCGAAGAGCTCCTTCGGCAGACCGACCCCGTCGCGCAGCCAGGCCAGCACCTCGAGCTCGAGCTCGGTGGCCGAGGGGCAGGTGCGCCACAGCATGCCGTTGACGTTGAGGGCGGCCGACAGCAGCTCGCCGAGGACGCCGGGACCGGATCCGGAGATGCCGAAGTAGGCCATGAAGCCGGGGTGGTTCCAGTGGGTAACCCCGGGCAGCACGATGTCGAGGAAGTCCTGCCACACCCGCTCCGGGTCCTCGGCGCGCTCGGGCATGGCGTCCGGCAGCCGTCCCGCGACCTCGCCCGGCGCCACCTTCGCGAGCACCGGGTGCCTCCGCGCGCCGCCGTCCAGGTAGTCGGCGATCCACTCGATCATCCGGTGCCCCTCGCGCCGGAACAGGTCCGCGTCCCAGTGTCCGGTGTCGCTCATCGCAGCCTCCCCGGGCGACAAGGGTACACCGGAGGCGTGGTCGTGGGAGCCGGCGGCGGCCTGCAGAAGCACCGAGTGCCGCCGGGCCGCCCGCGGCGACCGGGCGACGCTCGCTGCTCATGATGCGCTGCGCGCATCAGGGAGACGGGGGGAGGAGACGCCAGGTCACTGAGTTCGTTCCAGCCGATGGCCCGATTGCCATCCCAAGGGAGTGGGAGAAGGAGAGGGAGTGGGAGAGGTTGACGACCGCGGCGGCATGTGCGACTGCTGACTGCCACTGCCACTGCCACTGCCACTGCCACTGCCACTGAAGCTGTACCGTTCATCGGGCACGGGCACGGGCACGGGTCCTGCGCACGCGGAATAGCCGCGTGCGGTGTCGGGGTTGTGCCGCGGCGATGGCGCGCTGGTTTGCCCTCGTCCTCGTCGCCGCCTCCCTCGCCTGCACGAGGGTGGAGGTGCCGGAGGTCCCCGCCGGCGTGGCGGTGTCCTACGCCGAGCACCTGGAGCCGCTGGTGATCGCCCGCTGTCTCGCCTGCCACACCCTCGAGGAACCGGAGGCGCAGCTGGTGCTCGAAGCCGGCACGGGGTACGGGGCCATGGTCGGGCAGCCCTCGACCCAGGTCCCGAACATGCCTCTGGTCGCCCCGGGCGATACCGAGGGCTCGTACCTGTGGCGGAAGCTCGTCCACGAGGTCGAGGTCGGCAAGGGGATGCCCCGCACCGTGGTCGGCTCGATCCGGCTGCCCGACGACGAGCTCGAGCTCTACCGGCGCTGGATCGCCGACGGCGCCCGGCCCTGAGCGGTCGCCTGTTGCGGCCGCTCTCCGCTACACTGCCGGCATGAAGGTCATCGTGGTCGGCGGCGGGCTGGTCGGCTCGACCCTCGGCTCGCGCCTGTCGGCGGACGGCAACGACGTGGTGCTGGTGGAGCAGTCGCGGGCGCTGGTCAACGAGCTCAACGACGAGATGGACGTCCAGGTCATCTGCGGCAACGGGGCCACGGTGCCGGTGCTCGAGCAGGCCGGCATCGTAGACTGCGACCTGCTGCTCGCCACCACCGACTCGGACGAGGTCAACATGGTGGTGGCCCTGGTGGGGTCGGAGATCTTCCACGTGCCGCGGGTCATCGCCCGGCTCAGGGACCCGGGGCACGAGGTCGGGTTCAGCCAGATCGCGGGCGCGGAGGTGGCGAGGGTCGCCATCAACCCAGATCTGGCGGCGGTGGAGAAGATCGTCTCCCTGATGCCGGTACCCGGTGCCGTCGACGTGGTGTCGTTCTTCGAGGGCAAGCTGCTCATCGCCGGCTTCGTGGTGCGGTCCAAGAGCGAGTTCGACGGGCTGCTGCTGTCGCACCTGCGCCTGCTGTTCCCGGCGACCCCGGTGCTGGTGGTGGCGCTGCGCCGCGACGGAAGCTGGCGGGTGCCCCACGGCGAGGACGAGATCCGCGCCGGCGATCTGGTCTACTTCGCTCTCGACCCGGGCGAGCTCGACAACGTGCTGGCGCTGCTCGGCCTGCGGCGCGGGGTCGAGCGGCGGGTCATGATCGCCGGCGCCACCCGCATCGGCATCGAGCTGGCGCGGCGCCTGGAGGCGAGCAAGGTCCCCGTCACCCTGCTCGACGCCCGGCGTCCCGAGGCCGAGGCGGCAGCGGCGGTGCTCGACGACACGGTGGTCATCCACGGCAGCCCCACCGACCGCGACCTTCTCGCCGAGGAGGGGGCGGATCGGGTCGAAGGCTTCGTCGCCTGCACCGACGACCACGAGGAGAACGTGGTCGCGTGCCTGCTCGCCCGCAAGCTCGGCGCCGCCCACACCTTCGCCCTCGTGGACAACCCGGCGCTGGCGAGCCTGATCGCGGACCTCGGTATCGACGCGGTGATCTCGCCGCGGCTGCTATCGGTGGGCCTGGCCCTGCACTTCGCCCGCACCGGCCACGTCAAGAAGGTGGCAGCCCTCCTGGACGACGCCGTGGAGGCCTTCGAGGCCGAAACCCCCGCGACCAGCCGGCTGGTCCAGTCCGAGCTCGCCAGCCTCGGCCTGCCCCGGGGCATGCTGGTGGCCGCCGTCGAGCGCGGCGACCGCATCTTCATCCCCGGCGGCGCCGACCGCATCGAGCCGGGCGACCGGATCCTGCTCGTGGCCACCGCCGAGATGGCGTCCCAGGTCGACGCCGTCCTGGAGCGTTGACCGGGGCCGCCGTGAACGGCCGCTTCGTCGCCTATCTGCTGGGTTGGCTGCTATTGCTGGAGGCGGGCTTTCTGTGCGTGCCCCTGGTGACGGCAGCGCTCTTCGAAGAGGCCATCGCACCGTACACCCTCAGCATCGCCACCGCCGCCGCGATCGGCCTGGTCCTGGTGCGGCTGCTCAGGCCCCGGGACCGCCAGATCCGACCGCGGGAGAGCTTCCTGGTGGTGGGCGGCGCCTGGGTGGTGGTGTCGCTGGTCGGCACCCTCCCGTACCTGCTCACACCCGGAGCCCTGGGCCCGGTGGACGCCCTCTTCGAGTCGGTGTCGGGCTTCACGACCACCGGCTCGACGGTGGTTACCGACACCACGGTGCTGCCCCGGGCCCTGCTGCTGTGGCGGGCCATGAGCCAGTGGCTCGGGGGCATGGGCATCATCCTGTTCACCATCGCCATCCTGCCCCTGCTCGGCATCGGCGGCATGCAGCTGTTCAAGGCCGAGGTCCCCGGTCCGGTGGCGGACAAGGTCCGGCCCCGCCTGGCCAACACCGCCCGCTCGCTGTGGGGGGTCTACGTCGCCTTTACCGCGCTCGAGTGGCTGGCCCTGCGGTTGGCCGGTCTCGACGGCTTCGAGGCCCTCTGCCACTCTTTCACGACCCTCGCGACCGGCGGCTTCTCGACCCGAAACGCATCGGTCGGCGAGTTCGGCTCGCCGGCGGTGGAGTGGATCGTCATCGTGTTCATGCTCGCTGCCGGGATCAACTTCGTGCTCCACTACCGGGTGCTGGTCGGCCGCGGCCGCGAGGTCATCCGGGACTCCGAGCTGCGCTACTTCCTCGCGGTCGCCGCCGGCGCCACCGCCTACTTCACCCTCACGGTCCACGAGCCGGGCATGCATCTCGCCGACAGCGTCCGGTTGGCCGCCTTCCAGGCCGTGTCCCTGCTCACCACCACAGGCTACGTCACCACCGACTTCGAGGTCTGGAGCGGTGCTGCGCTGATCGGGGTTCTGGTGCTGCTCACCCTGGGAGGGATGTCGGGCTCCACCGGAGGGGGCATCAAGAGCCTTCGCACCCTGCTCGCCCTGCGCTCCCTGCGCACGACCCTGCACCGGCTGATCCACCGCCACGCCGTGCGACCCGTGAAGTACGGCGGCGTCGTGGTCGAGGACTCGGTGCTCTCCGGGATCTGGGCCTTCCTGACCGCCTACTTCCTGATCGCGGTGGTGGGCGCCGCCGTGGTGGGCGCCCACGGCTACGACGTCCTGACCGCCATCTCCGCGTCTCTGACCGCGATCGGCAACGTCGGTCCGGGCCTCGGCGCGGTCGGCGCCTACGACAACTTCGCCCATTTCCCGGTCCTGGTGAAGATCACCCTGGCGATCCTGATGCTGTTCGGGCGGCTCGAGATCTTCACGCTGCTGGCGCTGTTCTCCAGGGAGTTCTGGCGGCGATGAGCGACCGCTGATGACGGCATTGACAATGCCCAGAGTCGCTCGAGGCGACGCGGGACCGGTGCCTGGCATCCGACGGCGCGTCCGACGCGACGTCGCGTGCCTGGCACCGCTCCCATCGCTTGCGGGGAAGGCGCACGCCCCGTGAGGAAGCATCGATCGACCCTGGGGATCATCTTCCTGATCGTGTTCATCGACCTGGTGGGCTTCGGGATCGTGATCCCGATCCTGCCGCTCTATGGCGAGCGCCACTCGTCGTCGGGGCTGACCCTGGGTCTGCTCATGGCCTCCTACTCGGCCATGCAGTTCGTCTTCGCGCCCATCCTCGGGCGGATCTCGGACCGGGTCGGCCGGAAACCGGTGCTCCTGATCTCGCTGGCCGGGGCGGCGGCCGGCTACCTGATCTTCGGCCTCGCCGACTCCATGGTCCTGCTGTTCGCGGCGCGGATGGTCGCCGGCATCGCCGGCGCCAACATCGCCACCGCCCAGGCCGTGATCGCCGACATCACGGGGCCCGAGGACCGCGCCCGGGGCATGGGCATCATGGGCGCCGCCTTCGGCCTCGGCTTCATCCTCGGGCCGGCCCTGGGAGCGCTGCTGGTGGGCATCGCGCCGTTCATGCCCGGCGTCGCCGCCGCCGCCACCTCCACCGTGGCCTTCGTCCTGACCCTCACCAGGCTGCCGGAGACCCTGGCCCCCTCGGCTCGGGTCGAGGCCCGGCGCCACCCCCTCAACCTGTCGAGCCTGCGCCGGGCGCTCGCGGCCCACCCGCTGGTGGCCTGGTGCTTCGCGGCGATCCTGCTCGTGATCTTCGCCTTCTCCACCTTCGAGACCACCTTCGCCCAGCTCGCCACCGCCCGCTTCGGGGTCGACATCACCCGGGTCGGCTGGCTGTTCGTCTTCGCCGGGCTGGTGGGGGCGGTAGTCCAGGGCGGGCTGGTGGGAGGGCTCGCCAGGCGCTTCGGCGAGGCCAGGTTGCTGGTGGTCGGCACCGTGATCGCGGCCCTGGGTGTCGGCGCCGTACCCGCCGCGTCCGGGTTGGGTCCCCTCATGGCGGCGCTCGCGGTGCTCGCGCTGGGCCACGGCCTGGTGGCGCCGTCCCTGTCCTCCCTGACCAGCAAGCTGGTCCACCCCGACGAGGTCGGCGGGGTGATGGGGGTCTACCAGTCGTTCTCGTCGCTGGCCCGGATCGTCGGCCCGCTGTGGGCAGAGCTGGCCTACCACCGGCTCGGCCACGCCTCCCCCTGCCTGTCGGCGAGCGTCGTCTACCTGCTCTCATTCGGGGTCGCGGCGGTGCTCATGCGACGGACGTCCTTTGGCTCGGTCCTCCGCGGAGCGCCTGACGAGGAGATCAGAACCGCACGATGAGCCCGGCGAGGGCGCGGTCCTCGGTGAAGTCGCTGTGGTCGACGTGCTCGAGGGTGAGCAGAAGGCTGAAGGTGCGGTTGATGTTGACGTTCCCGGACAGTGAGAAGCGCTCGCTGTCGGGACGGACCTCGATGGTCCCACCGTCGCCGTCGCTGATGTGGTACACGGAGAGAGTGTCGTTGTAGTCGAGGGACAGGTAGACCTTTGCCCCGAGGGCGTAGCCGATCGATGCCCACAGCGAGTCGTAGGAGTCGTCGCCGCGGTCCGTCTGACTCGTGGTCACGGTCAGGTCGAGGGGGATCCCGAACAGCCGCCGGGCCGAGGCCCCCAGCTGCAGCCGATCGGACGAGTCGTCGGTTCGGTTGTTGCGGTCGTTGGCATAGCCGGCCCAGACGCTGAGCCAACGCAGCGGTCGGACCATGACGCGGGCCCGTGCCGACTCGAAGAGCAGTCCGTCGAGCTGTTCCGGCGAGACCGGACGGCCGTTGATCACGTCGTCAGCGATCGTGCGGGCATCCACCGACTGGCCCCGGTGGTAGGTCCCCTGGAGCTCCACGGCGCGGGAGATTCGCCAGCGCAGGTTGCCGAAGATGTACGACAGCTCGGCGTCGCCGAGGCCCGCAGGGCCCTCGGTGTCGTACTGGAGCGCCTGGTAGAGGGTCAGCGATCGCGAAAAGGGGATGAAGTTGTTGAACACCACCACCGACCGCTCGGTCAGCCCCTGGTTGCGGATCCGGACGTACCCGAGAATGTGCTGCCGTCCACGGTCGCCGTCGAGGGCGGCGTACACCCCGCCCTTCTCGACGTCGTCCACGAGGTCGGTGTCGTAGTGTTCCAGCTCCCAGCCGGCGAACAGTCCGAACCGCCAGCGCCCGAGGGCGGTCGCCTCCTGCTGCCGGTACTCGGCGTGGAGACCGGCGACCGATGCCAGACCGCCGAGCTCGCCGAGCCACATCTGGCCGAGGCGCAGGTTCCACCGGCGGTCGCGTGAATGGAGGCCGAGGTAGGCCTCGTAGAGGGAGATCCGCTCGTCGCGCTCGCTCGAGGGGTAGGTGGCGACGCGGGCGTCGAGGGCGTACTCGAAAAGGCCATCGGGCTGGTCCCCCGACAGGGAGAGCATGGCGATGATCTCGGTGAAGTCGTCGGACTCGCCGTCCACCGCCCGCTCCCGCGTCGAGAAGTTGGTGAACAGGGCGAAGCGGCCGTCGGTGGGGATCGCCTGGGCCGACGCCGACGCCGCGCCGGCCAGGATCGCCGCCGCCGTCGCGAGCGTGGTCAGCCGAAGCGAACCTGAGTGCGTGCGGTCAGCGGCGCCCATGGGATCTCACCAGCTCGGGCACGCCGAAGTCGGCCTGGCCGTCGGGGTGGCAGGAATAGCATGCCGACGAGTTGTAGACGTAGCCCGAAACGCCGCTGTGATCGGGATCGGTCTGCGATCTGGGATGGCAGGACGTCGTGCAGTTGAAGATCGCGAAGTTATTTCCGTTGGGGTGGCAGTCGGAGCAGTCGAAGCCCATGTGAGCGCCCGAGGAGATCGGGAAGTAGATGTGGTCGAAAACCCCCTGGTTCCAGCTCGGGTCGCTCGCCTGGTGGCAGAGATCGCAAGTGGTGGGGAAGCCGGCGGCGACGTGGTTCGGGTCGGTGGTCTGCTGGTAGTCGTCGAGGTGACAGTCGACACACTCGGATGGGAGGCCCTGGTAGACGCCGCCGGAGTGGCAGGCGAGGCAGTCCAGGGTGGCGTGGATGCCGAGCAGCGGGTAGGTCGAGAGGTCGAAGTTCGCGCCGGCCCAGGTCGTGCTGGTGGCCGGGTGGCAGAGATCGCAGTCGGTGGGGAAGCCGGCGGCGACGTGGTTTGGGTCGGTGGTCTGCTGGTAGTCCGCGAGGTGGCAGTCGACACACTCGGAAGGGAGGCCCTGGTAGACGCCGCCGGAGTGGCAGGCGAGGCAGTCCAGGGTGGCGTGGATGCCGAGCAGCGGGTAGG
>DATHSO010000057.1:0-23961 GCA_035464095.1 Candidatus Methylomirabilota bacterium
CCACCGGAGCTGGAGTGGGACGACGACGCGCCCGCCGAGCCCGCACCCGACGACATGCTTGCAGCCGCTTCCGGCGAGCTCCCGTTCGATGTCGCGCAGCAACGCGTCGACGACAACGGACTCGCCGACGAGGAGGGGGACGAGCCGCCACCGGTGGAGCCGACATTTCTCGCGTCGCCTTCGGACTTCGACGACGGGCCGGAGGTCCTCGGGGAGGTCCCCGAGGACGAGGCTCTCGGCGGTCCGGCATTCGACGTCAGCATGCCGGAGGCCGACGACGAGCCCGACTCGACGCCGGTGCTGCCCGACGAGGGTCGGGCCGACGTGCGGGTGGCCGGCGACGACACCGCGGCGGAGCTCAGGCCCCGGCGACGGGTGAGCCGGCGCCTGGCCGGGCTCGCCGCGCTGGTGATCCTCGCCGCGATGGCCGTCCTCCTGTGGCCACTGGTCGGCGCCCGGCTCTCGGAGTGGCAGGCGGAGCGTTCCACCGCGGCTCGGCCCGAGCCGGACCCGGAGCCGGCGGCGGTGGCGGCCGAGCTCGACCAGCCGGCCCTGCGAGTCGAGGCGCCGGCTCTTTCGGAGGGGACCGCTGCGGCCGGGGCCGACCTCGAGCAGCCGTCAACCACTGTCGGCGACGCCGGTGGCCGGGCGGAGGACGACAGCTCGGCCGACGTTCCCGGTGCCGGAACGGCTTCCGACGGACCGGCCGAGGCCGCCACCGACCGGGAGGCGGACGGCGACCGCCCCGAGGTGGAGCCGGCGACGACCGCCGATCGCGAGGCGGCGCGCCCGACCGGGCGGCCGGGCCCCGCCGGCGCGCTGACGGCCGTGGACGTCGCCGCGCGCGCGGACGGCACCGTGGTGACTCTCGAGGCCGACGGCAGCCTGGCGGACGGCGCCATCGCCCTGTGGAACCTGCCCGACCCGCCCCGCGTGGTCGTCCGGGTCATCGGGATCACCGAGGACTACCGGCCCTACACGATCGAGGCCGGGACCGCCGAGGTCGATCGGCTCCGGATCGGCTACCACGGCGAGCGCCGGCCGCCCGAGCTGTGGGTGGTCCTGGACGTCACCGACCCCGCCGTCGAGGTGGTGGACGTGTCCATTCGGGGCGCCACCGCCGAGCTCCTGGTGGCGCGGCGCTGACCCGCGGCCGGCTCAGTCCCTCCAGGTCGTCACGAAGACGTTGGTCTCGCCCGGCTTCGAGTTGAAGCGGTTGGAGCAGAAGACGAAGGTCGTGCCGTCCGGCGCGAACATCGGGAAGCCGTCGAAGCCCTCCGAGAACGTGATCTGCTCCAGGTTGCCCCCGTCCAGGTCGACCATGAAGAGCTCGAACTCGCGCCCCTGGGGGTCGCCGTGGTTGGAGGAGAAGACGATCTTCTCGCCGGAGGGGTGGAAGAACGGGCCGAAGGCGGCGACGCCCAGGTCGGTGACCCGGCGCTTGTCCGAGCCGTCGGCGTTCATGACCCAGATCTCGAGCTTGGACGGGCGGATGAGACCGTCGGCCAGCAGTCCCTGGTAGTCGGCGATCTCCTCCGGGTCCGAGGGGTGGCGGGCGCGGTAGACGATCCTGGTCCCGTCGGGGGAGTAGAACGGCCCGCCGTCGTAGCCGACCTCGTCGGTCAGGCGCACGACATCGCTGCCGTCGAGGTTCATGGAGTAGATGTCGAGGTCGCCGTCCCGCATCGAGGTGAAGACGATCCGGTCGCCGGCGGGGGAGACGGTGGCCTCGGCATCGTAGCCGGGGCTGTCGGTGAGCTTGCTGAGCTCGCTGCCGTCGGGGCGCGCACGGTAGAGCTCGTAGTCGGCGTACAGCGGCCAGACATAGCCGCGGCCGTGGTCCGGGACCGGCGGGCAGTCCGGGGCGCCGCCGTGGGTGGAGGCGTAGACGATCCACTCGTCGTCGGGGTAGAAGTAGCCGCAGGTGGTACGCCCGGTGCCGGTTGAGACCAGCTGCACGTCCGAGCCGTCCAGGTTCATGGTGAAGATCTGGTCGCAGCCGTAGGGCGGCCTGGTCGACTGGAAGATGAGCTTGTCGCCGCCGAAGGAGAAGTAGGCCTCGGCGTTCTCGCCGCCGTCGGTGAGCATTGAGAGCTCGGCGAAGTGGACCTCCCGCTGGTCGGGCTCGACGGTGCGGGGCAGCGAGACGACTGGCCCGACCTCGGCGGTCGGGACGGGCTCGGCCGGCTGGCGAGCGCAGCCGAGAGCGACGGCGGTGAGCGTGGCGAGCGCGGACACGGCGAGCGGCGTGAGCGGTGCTTTCATGTTCATGGTCTTCGGGTCCTCCAGAAACCGCGACATGGTGTCATGGGCCGGAGCTTCCGACAAGCTCGGACCACGAGTTGTTGCACGGCGGTAGCGGTGCCCGGTTCAGGACGCCGGCGATCGTAAGCGTCACGGAATTCTGTCGTATCCTTGTGGTAGGGAATCCGCCCCCGGGAAACTGTCCTCCCGCCCGTCAACGTGACGAAGCGGGTGATCCGGAGGTTTCCGTGGCGTGGGCCGACGCCGGAGGAAGGTTTCGTGAGAGAGTC
This sequence comes from Candidatus Methylomirabilota bacterium, assembly GCA_035464095.1. GTDB lineage: Bacteria > Acidobacteriota > Thermoanaerobaculia > Thermoanaerobaculales > Sulfomarinibacteraceae > JAHECW01. Next base: position 2,535 of record DATHSO010000057.1, read on the forward strand.
GCCGGAAGCCCGCGAGATGAAAAACCGTCGCAGGAACGAGGCCGGCGCCCTGTTGACAGCGGCGCGGGCGGTGCTCGAAAACCGTGCTTTCACCGACGCAGCACGGGCGATTCTGGACGCGTGCAGGACGATTCTCGCCGCCGACGCCGGTCTCGTCGCCGTGTGCGCGGCGGGCGGAAGGAAGCTCGAGGTCCTGCTCCTCGATCCCGGCAGCCTCGAGCTGGACCCCACCGCCCGCCTGCCGGCGCCGCTTGGCCGTCTCTGCGCCCGCGCCGCGAAGTCCGGCCGGACCTGTTTCGCCAACGACCTGGCGAAGGGCGCGGCGGTTGTGCCCGCACGCGGTAAACGCGGTCCTCGTTCGGTTCTGGACAGCGCCCTGTTCGCTCCGGTCGTGATGGACGGTGAGGTGGCGGGGCTTCTCGGCCTGTTCAACAGGCCCGGGGGCTTCTCCGCGGACGACTCGCATCTCGCCGAGGTGTTTTCGGAGATGGCTGCGGTGGCCATGCTCAACAGCCGCACCGTCAACGGCCTCGTGAGGAAGCGGAATGCCCTGCAACGGGAGGTGCTCGAAGGTGCCACGAAGCTGCACCAGGCCGAGGAGACGTTCAGGAAGCTGGTCGAGAACCTGCCCGACCTCATCGCGCGCTTCGGCGCGGACCTGCGCCTCCTCTACGTCAGTCCCTCGGTTCAGAGCGTCACCAAGCGTCCACTTCGATCCCTCGTGGGAAAGACGAAGCAGGAGCTGGGGATGTCGCCCGAGCTGGTCGAGCCGTGGGACGCGGCCTTGCGCAGGGTGTTCGCCAGCGGACGGTCCGAGGTGCTGGAGCTCACATTCGCCTCCCCGGAGGGGGCCCGGCACTTCGACTGCCGGCTGGTTCCGGAGCCCGGGCCGGGGGGCGCGATCCGGTCAGTGCTGAGTGTTGCCCGGGATGTCACCGACAGGCGGCTCGCGTACGAGGCCGAGCAGCGCGCCCGAACCATCGCCGACGCCCTCCGCGAGGCGACCGTGGCGCTCACCCGCAGCCTCGACCGCGAGAGCGTGCTGGTGACCCTGCTCGACCGCCTGCGAGGGATGATCCCGTTCGACCGGGGCAGCGTCATGGTCCTCGATGAGGCGTCGCGGGTCTCGGTGCGGGCCGTGTTCGACGGTGACCGGGTGCTTCCCCTCTCGGCCCACGAGCAGCTGGAGTTCGACCCGAGCGACCACCCGATCGTCCAGGGCGTCCTGGCGAGCGGCGCAGCCGTCATGATCCCCGACCTCCGGGCCCACCCCGATTGGAGCCTGCCCGCCGGTCAATCGACCGAGGCGAGCTGGCTCGGGGTGCCGCTGTTCGCGCGGGGCGACGTCGCCGGGTTGTTCTCGCTGTCCAAGCGCGAGGTCGGCTCCTTCAACGAGGAGCACCTGAAGCTGGCCGAGGCGATGTCCTCCCAGGCCTCGGTGGCCGTCGAGAACGCGATTCTCTTCCAGCAGATGGAGGCAGCTACCCTGAGGATGCGGGCGCTGTCGCGCCGTCTCGTCGAAGCCCAGGAGAGCGAGCGGCGCACCCTCGCCCGGGAGCTTCACGACGAGGCGGGCCAGGCCCTGGCATCGCTGCGCTTCGGGCTGCGGCTGTTGGACCGGGAGATCGGCGATGGCGGAGATGTCACCGGACGGACGGCGGAGCTCATGGAGAGGACCGACGCCGTCATCGACAGCCTGCACCGTCTGGCCGCGGACCTTCGACCGGCGAGCCTCGATCACCTCGGGCTCGAGGCCGCCCTTCGCCAGTACTCGCGTTCGGCCGCTTCCAAGTTCGGACTCGAGGTTCACTTCAAGGCGCGGGGAATGAAGGGCATGCGATTCTCGACGGAGTTGGAGACGGCCCTCTACCGAGTGGTCCAGGAGGCGATGGCCAACGTCGTGCGCCACGCCCGCGCGACCCGAGCCGACGTGCTGTTGCAGCGTCGCGGCGACCGGGTCACGGTGATGGTCGAGGACAACGGCGTCGGATTCGAGCCGGATCTGGTCCGTCGTCGTGAGGATCGTCTGGGTCTCCTCGGTCTCGAGGAGCGGGCCGAGGCCCTGGGTGGGGCCCTGACGGTGGAGAGCGCACCCGGGGCGGGGACCACGATCGTGGTGGAGGTACCGTTTGCCGATCCGCATCCTGATCGCTGACGACCACGCGGTGGTCCGCTCCGGCCTCCGGGCGTTGCTCCTGGCCGACCCCGATCTCGAGGTTGTCGGCGAGGCGGGCGACGGCACACAGGCGCTGCGCCTGGTCGAGACTCTGCGTCCCGACGTCGTCCTGCTCGACATCACGATGCCGCCGGACGACGGCATCAAGACCATGCAGCGGCTGAAGGAGCAGCACCCGGAGCTCATCGTGCTGTTCCTCACCATGCACGAGGACGAGAGCATCATGCACGAAGCGCTGCGCGCCGGCGCCTCCGGCTATGTGATCAAGCGGGCCGAGGAGTCGGAGATCATCCAGGCGATCCATGCGGCCTCTCGCGGCGACATCTACGTCCACCCGGCCATGACCCGCGCGCTCCTCCAACAGCCGGTCACGACCCAGCACCGGCGCGGCTCTCGACCGGAGCAGCTGACCCCCCGCGAGCTCGAGGTGTTGCGGCTCCTCGTCAGGGGCAACACCAACCGGGAGATCGCCGAGCTGCTCGGCCTGTCGGTGCGAACGGTGGAGAACCACCGCGCCAACCTGATGGGCAAGCTCGGCCTGGTCAGCCGGGTCGAGCTGGTGGACTACGCCGAAGAGAACGACCTGGTCTAGAGGCCCGGCCGGGTCACCCGCCCGGCCTCATCTCCGATACCCGCAGCACCGTGTCGGTGCGGCGTGGTCTTGTCCCCGTGTCGGACAGCAGCGGAGCGGACGCCAGACTGACCGGGAGGTCGGCCCGGCCTCCAGGCAGCTCATCTCGCAGACCCTCCAATCGTGCACTCTGCTCGTGCAACCAGTCGAGGATCGAGTTGATCTCGGCGTCTCTCGCCGGCGGGAGGGGACACGCGGGCTGGTCCGCCCAGCGCGCTGGATGGGCCATTTCGAGTATGCGGCTTTGCTGCTCGACAGCCTCGTAGAGCCGTTCGGCGAGGATCTGGGCCCGCTCGCGCAGAGCGTCGTGCTGGGTCCCCAGCTCGATGTTCTCGCGCACGAGTGCGCCGAGGTCATGAGGCGCCGGTGATCGCTGCGGCCGTGCGAACGACGAAGCGACGACAGCGACAGCGCACACAGCCACGATCCCGACTGCCCAGAGCGGCCGCCGCAGCCCTGTCGGGCGGAGAACGATGTGACGGAACCTCCCGCCCCTGCCTTGCCACTGCAGCTCCACAAGGACGCGGCGCCGGGCAGCGATCCCGGCGATCGGATCGGTTCCCGCCGTCTCGATCCGTACCTCAGCAGCACGACGTGAAGTGGTCAACGGCCCCGACCTTCCTCGCCCCATGTCACGCCTCCCGTCAAGTGTGCATGCCGTTCATGCGTGGTGGCGCCGTCGCCGTGAAGCGCAGTGTTTACCCGGGACCGGCGTGAAAACCCGACCGCGAGGTGCCCTGCTTCCACCAGGCCCAGACCTACTGACGTAGCACCCACTTCAAATCTCCACCGGCTGCCGGCACAGCCGGAACCGACTCGGATGGGATCACGACATCGCGCACTCAGTCCGACCGCCGCCTCCGACCCACCAGCACGCCGAGCACGAAGCCGGCCGCTGCCGTGAACAGTGCAGCCTTGCCGGGATTCTCGGCGACGTAGTCGGTGGACGCCGTTGCTGCTCGGGAAAGGCTGCTGCGGGCCCGGCCGTAGCCCCGGTCGATCTTCTGTGCGGTACCCTGCAGACCCCGGTGCGCGGTGCGCGATACCGTGCCGGCCCCATCGCGCAGAGAGTCGCCCGCGGCGCGAGCCCTTTCCACCACGTACTGTGCGGCCGTCTCGACGCCGTTCTGGGCGCGATCGGCGACGTCGACGACGGCGTCGTGGGTCTGGTCGATCATGGAGTCCATGCCGTCCTTGGTCCGCTCGGCTTTCTTGAACATGTGCTGCCTCCTCGGGTTCTCGGGCCGTGTCCTCGTGGCCCGCGTGCGCCGCTCAGGCGCGTGATTTCTCGAACGCTTCAGCTTCCGCCTTGGTCTCGTGCGTTTCGCCTCGATCAGCTAAGGCTCCGAGATCCGCACCAGCTGCTGCCCCCGGCCATTTCCCCGCAGCATTTCGATGAAGGCCTGCGGCGCCGCCTCGATGCCATGGGCGACATCCTCCCGGTACTTCAGTCTTCCCTGCTTCAGCCATGTCGCGAGCTGCTCGAGGGCCGCGACGAATCGCTCGGCGAAGCCGGAGACCCGGAAGCCCTGCACCTTCGCCTGCTTGACGACCAGGTGGTTCAACCATCGCGGACCGGTTTCGGGCTCCTCCAGGTTGGCCTGCGAGTTCTGCCCGCAGACGGAGATCCGCGCTCTCGGGTTGATCAGTCGGATGACCGCGTCGGTGACGGCCCCGCCCTCGTTGTCGAAGTAGACATCGATGCCCGCGGGGCAGAGCTCCGCGAGCGCGCTGCAGCAGTCCGCCTCGGTCCTGCAGTTGAGCGCGGCGTCGAAACCGAGCTCGTCGAGCAGCCACGAGGTTGTGGCGTCACAGCCCGCCAACCCGACGACGCGGCAGCCCTTGATCTTCGCGATCTGACCGACGATCATTCCCACCGCCCCGGCTGCCCCGGACACCACCACGGTTTCACCAGGTTGGGGGTCGGCGATATCCAGCAGGCCGAAGAACGCCGTGAGCCCGGGTGGGCCCAGGACTCCGAGAGCCGTCGAAATCGGGGCGAGGCCGGGGTCGAGCTTCCTCAGCTCGCTTCCAGGGACGACGGCGAACTCCTGCCATCCCAGCATTCCCTCGACGGTGTCGCCGGCCAGAAACCCGGGATCCAGCGACTCCACCACGAAGGCGACGGCGCCGCCGGTCACGACGTCTCCGATGCCAACCAACCGGGCATCGGATCCGGCACCGCTCATCCGGCCCCGTAGGTCGTGGTCGAGCGACAGGAAGATCGCCCGCACCAGCACCTCGCCGGCGGCGGGCGAGGGCAGGGGAGAGTAGACGAGCTGGAAGTCCGACACCTTCGGGAACCCCACCGGCCTTGAGGCGAGGGTGACCTGCCTGTTGATCTCCGCCATTGAGCTCAACCGTTCCTGTGGTCAGCGCCTGTGCCCGGACACCACGGCACCGCTAGCCCTTCCTGCCCACGAGCAGCAGGGCCCCGCCGACCACGATCGCGCCGACGCCGGCCCAGACCGGGATGTTGACCGTCTCCTTGTCCGTGACCGAGAGCTTGAGCGGACCGAGCTCGGTGTCGTGGGTTGTCTTGGTGTAGGTGATGCCGCCGACCACGAGCCCGATCACACCGGCGACGATCAGCACGATTGCGACGATCTTGAGCGCACTCATCTCGACTCCCTTGGCCGGGCTCCGGGAGAGCCTCCAGCAGCCGCACAGCTCTGCAACCCGAATCGGTCGAGCCGCGCGTTGGTTGAGGACCTCGGGGACCCGGCCGCCCGCTCGGCGGCTTGGGTCCCCAAGGGGGTTGTCTTCACCGGGACGGCGGCCACCGTCGCCCCGACCTCGTCTCAGCCGACCCGTCGTCCGGAGACGAGCTGTATGACCAGAATGATCACCGCCACCACCAGGAGGACGTGGACGAGGCCGCCCATCGTCGTCGAGGTGAGAAGACCGATTAACCAGAGCACCAACAAAATGACCAGAATCGTCCAGAGCATTACAAACCTCCAGTCGCGTCGAGCCTAGAATTTCTTCGAGCCGACGGTGAGCTCGTTGTTCACGTCCTTGACGCCACTGGTGCCGCGGGCGATGCGCTCGGCGTCACTCTTGATGGTGTTCGAGCTGACCCGTCCGATCAGCGTCACGACCCCCTGCGAGGAGCTCACGTCGATGTCCCCGGACTTGATCTCGGAGTTCGCGATGAGCTTCGACTTGACCTTGGAGCTGATCATCACGTCGTCGATCCAGCTGCCGACCGTCCTCTCCCCGACGGTGAGCTCGTTGACGACGCCTTCGACGTCCTGCGTGCGCCACGCGATGCGCCCGGCCTCTCGGCGAGCTTCCTCCGTGTCCACGACGCCGGTCAGGAAGACGACGCCCTCACGGGTCTGGACCTCCACCTGCCGCGCCTTCACCTTCTCGTTGGCCTGCAGCGACTCCTCGATCACCGACGTGATCGCGGAATCCGCCTGCCGCGTGTCCTTGGGCACCATCGAGGAGGTGCACCCGGTGAACGCCAGCAGGCCGACACCGATAACCGAACATGCCACCACGACCACTCCGCGTTTCATACTCATGAGATACCGTCCTTTCTTGAACGAGCCTTGCATCCAATCCTCGAGGCGGCGGGTCAGTCATCGACGACGAAGGTGACCATCATGTTGACCTGGTACTCCGTGATGAGGCCTTCCTTCACCCGCACCTGCTGTTCCTTGATCCACGCGCTTCTCACGTTGCGAAGGGTCTTGTTCGCCCTCGCGATGCCGTGTTCGATGGCATCCCGGAAGCCCTGGCTCGAGGTCGCACTGATCTCGGAAATTTTTGCTACTGACATCTCATCCTCCCTCTTTCTGTTTCGTTTTCTGTTTCGTTCTATTCGCGGTGCTCCGGACGGTTTCGCGGGTGAGCGGGGACCGCGCCCGCACGACGGTGCGACTCCTTCGGCATCGAGTGCAGAGCAGGCCCCGCCGGCGGCGCACGCGAGCTCGCGGAGGTCGCCCGGCGCGCGTTCGTTCTCTCCTACCTCCGCCGGGAGATCAGGTGAATGATCGCCACGAAGAGCGCGGCGCCGATGATCGACCACAGGATCGGGAACGGGTGGCCACCGATGTTGACCATGAAGGGCTCCGGCAGCTTGAGCATCCCGGCCACCCAGGGCCCGAGCAGCGCGCCGATGAAGCCGAGGACGATCGAGACGATCAGCCCGCCGCGAGCGCTCCCGGCGATGGCCTTCCCGAGGGCACCGCACACCGCCGCGATCACGATCATGATCAGGAGTGCCGGGATCGAAATTGTCATCGCGTTTCCCCTTCATCGCATTTCCGAATATCCGGGTTGAGGACGTGCACCGGGTGCACGGCGCAGCTTCTCGAGGTCAGCCGTCGACGTCCGGCGTCCCGAAGTTGAGCTGCGGGAAGTGGGTGCGAAGCGCTTCCATGACCGCGAGCACGGCCTCGTTGGACCCCGAGTCGCGGCGGACGTCCTGGAACTTGTAGAGGTCGCCCTTGACGATCTTGAAGTTGATCTGATGGCAGAAGTTCCCGGAGGGCTGCGCTTCGCACGTGAACCACACCTTTTCGATGCCCGGGATCTCGAACTGGAAGCTCTTCTTCGAGCCGCTGCCGTCCTTCCAGCTCAGTGTGTCGCCATCCATGACCAGGCGGCCCGGACGGTCCTTCGTGAGAAACCCGAAAAGTCCCTTCTTCACGAAGACCAGGTCGTCGAAGACCAGATCGTCGGGAGCGCCGGCAGCTGTGGTCGGCGAGTCGGGCGCCCCGGTGCTGGTCGCCATCAGGGCTGCGATCAGCGTTTCCTGGGCGCCGTTCTGCTTCAGGTAGAGCAGGTCATTGACCGAGAGGTTGTAGGCCTGCTCCGACTGCCTGATCTGCTCGGCGATGATGGACTCCGACATCCCCGACTTGATCAGGCGCACGAAGTCGAGGAGGCGGTCATCGTCGGGCTGGAGCGGTACGGGCGCCGGCGAGGGTGCCGGGATGCGGTTCCAGAGCGCGGTGATGACCGCCTCCGGCACGCCCGCGTTTCGCAGCGTGAGGACGTCTCCAGCCGACATCGCGACGGTGTTGCTGGGGTTGTTGATCATGGAGATGATGCCGTAGGCCGGAGCGCCGGAGCGGTGGGCCGACAGGATGGAGTCGACCGTCAGCTCGTCCGCGCCCGCCGCCGCCGCGCCGAACGCCAACAGCGCCACGCCGAGAAGAATGCCGATGATTGGGTGTTTCACGAGGTGCCTTCCTTTCTTGGGTACCTTCCGAATCTAGTCCCCTGATCGCCCGCCGTGAAGCGCACTTTCTACCCGACTGCAGCGCAGCACACTGAGTAGGAACTACGGGCATCTCGCGGGTAGAAAGTGCTCTTCCCCGACGACGCGCCGGAGGCTTATCATGAGGAAGATCTCTAGGGAGATAAAAAGAAAGGGGCGAGTCATGAGCACTACCACGTTGATCATCGTGATCGTTGTCCTGGTCCTTCTGTTTGGCGGCGGCGGCTGGTACTGGCGGGGCAGACGGCGCTGAGCGGTTTCCCCAGAACGACTCGGGAGTGCGCCCTCTCCACCGCCGCGTTCCCGTGACCCGCTGATGTACAGTCGGGTCATGGTGACCGACGACCATTCCAATCGCGCCACGCTGCGGCGAATCGCGCACCGGGCGATGCTCGAGCGCGGCTTGGAGCCCGAATTCTCGCCAGCGGTGAGGGCCGAGCTGGCGAGGATGGGGGCCAGGCTGGAGCCCGCCGCAGGAGCGCACGACCTGCGGCACCTGAGCTGGTCCTCGATCGACAACGACGACTCGCTCGACCTCGACCAGCTCACCGTGGCGCAGGCATTGCCCGGGGGCGCGGTCAGGGTGCTGGTGGCGGTTGCGGACGTGGATGCCCGGGTCGCCAGGGGATCGGCCGTCGACGCCCACGCGCAGACCAACACGACCTCGGTCTACACGGCGGCCGCGATCTTTCCGATGCTGCCCGAGCGGCTGTCCACCGACCTCAGCTCGCTCGCAGAGCAGCAGGATCGGCCGGCGGTCGTGGTCGAGATGATCATCAGAGAGGACGGCACGCTCGAGGACTCCGACCTCTACCAGGCCCTCGTCCACAACCACGCCAAGCTCGCCTACGACAGCGTCGCCGCCTGGTTGGAGGGCAGCGGGTCCGCGCCGGAGGCGATCGCTGCGGTCCCCGGTCTCGACGCCGCCCTCAGGCTCCAGGACGCGGCGGCGCAGAAGCTGAGGGCGCTTCGGTACCAGCTCGGCGCGCTCGACCTGAAGACCGTCGAGGCGCGGGCGGTGTTCGACGCGGATCGGATCCAGGACCTCGCAGCCCAGGAGAAAAACCGGGCCAAGGAGCTCATCGAGGACTTCATGATCGCAGCCAATGGCGTCACCGCGCGCTTTCTGGCCGGCAGGGGCTTTCCCTCGCTGCGCCGGATGGTGCGGAGCCCGAAGCGTTGGGAGCGCATTGTCGAGCTGGCCGCGGAGGTCGGCGAGCAGCTCCCCGCCGCACCCGACGCGCGCTCCCTCGCGCTCTTCCTCGACCGGCGCCAGGCCGCCGACCCCCTCCGCTTCCCGGACCTGTCGCTGGCCGTCGTCAAGCTGCTCGGGGCGGGTGAGTATGCCGTCGATCTGCCGGGACGGGCCGTCTCCGGTCACTTCGGCCTGGCGGTGAGGGACTACACCCACTCGACCGCGCCCAACCGCCGATTTCCGGACCTCGTCACGCAGCGCCTGGTCAAGGCCGCGCTGGCCGGGGTGCAGCCGCCCTACGGCGCCGACGAGCTCGGGGCGCTCGCCGCCCACTGCACGACTCAGGAGGACGCGGCCAACAAGGTGGAGCGTCAGGTCGCCAAGTCGGCGGCGGCGCTGCTGCTCTCCTCACGCATCGGGGAGCGCTTCGACGCGGTCGTTACCGGCGCCGCGGCCAAGGGCACCTGGGTGCGCATCTTCAGGCCGCCCGTCGAGGGGAAGGTGGTCGAGGGCTCGGCTGGCCTCGACGTGGGCCGTCGCGTGCGGGTGCAGCTCATCCGCACCGACGTGGAGCGCGGGTTCATCGACTTCAGGCGAGTCGGTGATGCCGGCCGCGGCTGATCGCGACTCCGGCGGCGGTACCAGAGCAGCGACATGGTGAGAAGTGCTGGCTAGCCGCCGTCCCGCGAGCGCCGCCTGGCGAGACCCCAGGCGAGAACCACGACCACCACAATCAGGCCGCCGACGAGCCAATAAAGCCCCGTCCCACCCATCATTCCAGACCATCCATCGTGCATCATGGCTGACTCCCTCGTTGGGCATCCGCCTCGGCGGGGGCCGCGTTCCGTCCGGGCTCTGCGTCGAACTTCGTCGCCTCGAGCTTGTCCTGCATCTCCTGTCTCCTGGCCATCATGCCCGGAGAGCTCGCCGAAGGTACTCGGTCACCATGCACCCCACCGGAGCGCACACTCACGACCCGGGAGCTGGCCGGCGGGGCGGGTCGAGAGCGCCGCTGAAAGGCGATCGCCCACTTTCGCCGATCGTCGCCGTATTTCCGAGGATGCGGAGGGCGATGGGGACGGCGCCGAGGATTGCTGGCGCGTCGGGGCCGACACCCCGCCACTCGGCGCTGCTCGTCCCAGCGGCCGCCAGCATCGTCCGGTACTGGTCGATCCCGTCCTCGATCTCGCGGGGGAAGTCCGGCGCCCTCCCGACGAGCTGGTCCCGGTAGACCCGGTGCATGATTTCGCGAAAGATCGGCAGCGCTGCACGCCCGCCGGTTTCCATCTCTCCGAGTGACCGATTGTCGTCGAAACCGATCCGGACGGCCACCGTGATCCCCCGTGTCCCGTAGGTGGAGCCCGCGAACAGGGCATCGCGGAAATCGCTGGTGGTTCCGGTCTTGCCCATCACCGGGATCGGGAAGTCGCGGGACGCCAGGCTGTGGGCGGTGCCTCCGCTGAGACGCACCACGCCCCGGAGACCTTCCTGAATCGAGCGCAGGGCCTCGGAGCGGATCTCCCGCGTGCTCCGCGGCGCCTCGTACAGCACCTCGCCGGAGAGTCCGGTCACGCGATCGAGGACGTACGGCTCGGCCGCGATGCCGGAGGCGATCGCGCGATAAGCGTTCGCCAGCTCGAGCAGGTGCACCTCCGACGCGCCGAGAGCCGTGCTGATGTAGGGCTGCAACGGGGTGCGAATCCCCATCTGGTGGGCGGTCCGGATCACTTTTCTCACGCCGATCTCACGCATCACCCACACGGTCGGGGCATTGCGCGACTCGGCGAGGGCCTGACGGATCGGAATCGGCCCCTTGAACTGGTTGTCGTAGTTGGCGATCCACTTGAGGTCTTCGTCGCCTTCGACCGGCACACCGATCGGTTCGTCGGGCACAGGCGTGTCGAGGGCCATGCCCGACTCGAACGCGGCCAGGAACACCAGCGGTTTCATCGCGGAGCCAGGCTGGCGCAGCGAGCTCGTGACGCGGTTGAAATCGGAGTAGCGCGTGTTGCGTTCGCCGTAGACCCGCCGACCGCCCGCCTCGGCCAGGATCGCCCCATCCGCGTTGCCGAGCACGACCACGGAGCCCTGGATCAATCCCGTCGCGTCGGGGTGCCGCTTTTCGTATCGGGCCAGACCGTGCTCGAGGGCCTCGTTGACGATCGCCTGCACGCGCGCATCGATCGTCGAGTGGGCCGAGATCCGCCCCTGGAACAGGTCTTCGACGCCGAAGTCGCTCCCGCCGTGACGGCTCAGCTCGTCGAGCACGTGGTCGATCGCGGCGGGTGCACTGGTCTTGATCGGGCTGAGGGTGGCGACGCGGATCGGTTCGCCCTGGCACCGCTTCGCGAGCTCCTCCGAGATGAATCCGTTGCGAGCCATCAGGGCGAGGATCAGGTTGCGCCGATCAAACGGCCGCTGGTTTCCGGGAACGGGGGCGTAGTCGCGCGGCGCCTTGCTGATCGCAGCCAGCAGCGCTGCGTTGCCCGCGTCGTCCGGCGTGTAGCTCGACAGGGTCTTGCCGAAGTAGTACTCGGACGCGGCGGCAAAGCCGTAGCGGCCGTTGCCGAGGTAGATGAAGCTCGCGTAGCGCGCGAAGATCTCACGCTTCGCCTGCTCCTGCGAGCCACACCGTCGCCGCATCTCCTGCTCGAGCCAGAGCGTGAGGCGCACCTCCTCCATCTTCCGGAGGAGCTTGTTCACGGCGGGCGCACCCAGAACCATCGATAGAATCCGGGGCGGGGCGAGGCCTTCGTGGAAGGTCGGGTCCGTGTCGGGGCGGCCTGTCATGTCCTGGAGGAAGTAGCCGCGGACGAGCTGCTGCGTGATGGTCGAGCCTCCTTGCGGCATCATCAGCCGCAACCTGTAATCGCCGTTCCACAGATGACTGAGTGAACGCGCAGCGGCCTTTTTGACAACCCGCGGAAGGACTCGGTAGTCCACGCCGCAATGGGTGAAGAAGCGCTTGTCTTCGGCGGCCAGGATCGCCTGGCGCAGGATGATGGGCACCTCGTCGTAGGTCACGACCTGGCGGTACTCGCGCGCCAGCTCGATCAGCACCCGACCGTGAGCGTCGCGGACGACGCCGGTCGTGGGGGGCTCGAAGCGGATGAACGACTCGAGCTCCGGCAGGTCGGTGCGGTCGAAGTAAACGCGGTGGACCAACCATGACGCCGGCACCAGGAGCAGCACGACGGGCAGGAAAGCAACGGCGAGAAACACCGCACGGCGCAGCCACATGGATCTCAGCCACCGCGCGGGGCGCCTAACGCAGGAAAAACCCGTCAGGACGGGCGGCTGCCGATCACGGACGGCGTCACATCCGCCGCGCTGGACCGGGTCCACCTCGGCCGCGCCTCTGAGCACATCGGGAGGCGATGCACTGAGAGAAGAACCGTGCTCCATGAGAATGCTCCCTTTGCCTTGCGTCTCTCCAATCTAATCCCCGGATCACTATCCGGTAAGCGCAGTTACTACCCGAGACCGGGAGCACGACATAGGTAGAAAACACCCCGTCGCCGCCGGAGCGGTGTTGCCCCTTCTGGTGGCTGCCGTCGCACCGGATGGGGGCCTGATCCCCCTGGTCTCCGGCACCTCGCCCGTGGTCCTCGCGCTGCTCGGGGGTACCGCTGCTCGTGTCGGCGGTGCCAGCCAGGCCGTGGACGCTGTGCGCGTCGTGTTCTGGGGTGCACTGGCGATGGCGCTGACCGCGGGAGTCGGGGCCATCTCCGGGACCGTCGCCCGACCGCGGCCGGACCTCGACGAGGTGGTGAGAAGCGCCGGCTGGCTACTTCTGCGTCCAGCTCCCGTCGGGAAGCTGGATCCAGTCGCCCGGGCGCGCGTTGTCCCGCAACGCCTCGGCATAGGTCGTGCGGATCTGCGGCAGCTGGGCGAGCTCGACGTTCTTGGCCGCGGCGATCTCCCTGAACAGCTGCTCGCGGTCGGCGTTCTCGTCCTTGATCAGCTTCTGTGCGTCGGCCCGCTCCTTCAAACCCTGAATCGCATCGAGGTTGCGGATCACGAGCAGGGCCTGGTTGCTCTCGCCGACCACGCCCGCGGCCTTGAGATCGTTGACCGCCTTGAGCCGTGCGGCGCGGGAGTCGATGATCTTGCGGATCGCCGGGTTGGTGATCTCGGGCGCCGCGACCTCGTCCTCCGCTGCGTACACGGTGGTCGCGCCGAGGGAGAGGGCCCATGACAGCAGGCTCTCCGGCGCTCCCGCGGCGGGGTCCGCCATCGGCGTCGGCGTCGGCTCGGCGACCGGAGTCGGCGAGGGCTCGCCCGCCGCTTTCCGCTGCACCTCGTCCTCGATCTGCTGCGCCAGCTCCTTGACCGCCGCCTCCGGGAAGTAGACGTTGATGGTGATGCACGCCGCCAGCAGGGCGGCGCACCCGAGGCCGATCGCGATCCAGCGTTTCATTCTCGTGCCCTCCTTGGGGGAGCTCTCCTAAGGTTGCGTCGTCACGGTCGTCACGTCAAGGGTGCCGAGGCGCTGGATCATGGTCCGGAACGACACCGTCATCCCGGGGTCGACGTTGACGACGTCGAGCCGCAGCGGAAACCTGCCCTTGACGAACAGCTCGCGGTCGCCCCGCCGCTCGAGACCGCGAAGCAGGAAACGATCCTGCGACAGGGCCATCTCGATGCCGATTCCCCGGTATGCGTAGCTGTCGATGAAGCGGCGGAGGCCGCTGTCGAGGAACCCGAGACCGCTGCCGGTGCCGACGATCGCGATGTTGTTGACCGCTTTGAGCGAGATCCGCTGCTTCACACCCTTGTGCGGCACCGACTGGAGGCGGCCGCGGAACCGGACCGGGACGTCGCGGAAGATCTCGCAGTCGACGAGCTCACCCTCGACGATGCCGGTCATCGTGCCGAAGTCGAAGGTGCGGGTGACCTGAGCGAGGTCGATCTCCTGCCAGGCGGCCGAGAACTTCAGGCGGGGGTAGCGGGTGAGCAGATCCGAGCCGGTGATCCCGCGCAGGGTCACCGTGCCGCCGAAAATCGACAGCTCGCCCGTCCCGTCCACCGTCAGGACGCCGTTGCCGTACTGCACGCGCGGGAACCGGCCGGTGACATCGCCCTGGAGCGGCGGCAGGCCGAGCGCCCGCGACACCTCCGCGAGGCTGATGCGGCGCAGGCCGACCGCGGCCGTCAGATGGCGACTCGGTCGTGCCAGGTCGGCGACCCCGGCGTTCTCGAGCACGACCTCGCCGCCGAGAACCGGCAGGTCGAGATCGCCGGCCATCGTCACGGAGTCCCCGAGCACGACGAGCTCGGTGGCGGTCGCCGCCAGGTGCACACCGCCCAACGCCGCGCGGTCGAAGGCCAGCGAACCCCGCTGCGGCTCACCCGCCTGCACGCCACCGGCGTCGCTCCAGCCGAGGTCCACAGGGAGCTGGAGGCGGAGGTTCTCCAGGCTGAACCCGTTGTCCGGGGTGCTGAGGGAGAGCCCCTCGAGGGCGACCTCCCCGGTTGCGGTCACCACAGCATCGACGGTGCCGCGCAATCGCGCCCGCAGCTCGCCGCCCTCGACCCGGAGCGCGCCCGCGGCCCCGAGGGTGCCCTGGAACGGCACCCCGGCGTAGCGCTCCCAGAAGCCGCCGATGTCGTCGACCCTCAGCGATCCCATCCAGGCCGGCGGCGCTTCCCCGGTGAACCGGAGCGACGCCACCAGGGCGGCCTGGGGCGGCAGCTCGAGCTGCGCCTCGACGGCCGCGTCGCCGTCGGGACTCCGGTTCGCGTCGACGGTCACTACCGCGTGGCGGTCGCTGAAGTCGGCGTAGTGCGTCCCCCACAGGAGCTGAAACCCACCCAGGGTGGCGACCGCGTTCGCGATCAGCCGACCGTCGGGGCCGACGACCCCTTTCAGGGCCGCGCTCGCTGCGAGCCCCTCGACTACGCGACTTCCACCGGCCGCGTTGAGGCCGGCTCCCGCGACCTCGACCGGACCGCCGAAGCTCCAGCCGGCGCCGTCCCTCGTCGCCTCGACCTCGATCGTCGCGCGCCCCCTGGCGCGGGCGCTGCGCACCGCGTCGCCGAGCACCGGCGCGGCGAGCTCGAGCCAACCACCCAGGTCGTCCACCCGCGCCGCAAGGCGGGCGGAAGCGGCCGTGGTCGACTGCCAGTCCGCCTCGAACCGGGCGGTTCCGAGTCCGCCGGCGTCGACGACAACCTGACGGATCCGCGTCCCGCCGCCCGCCACGTCCACGGCAACGGCCCCATGTACCGAAAACCGCACCGGGTCCAGAGGATCGACCGTAACCGTCAACTGCGTCTCCGGCAGGTCGATCTCGATCGCCGGGTCCGGGCTCGACCACGCGAAGCGCGCGACACCCGACTCGCCGTCGAGTCGCCACGCGGACACACCCCTGCCGGGCGCTCCGTGCGGGAGCACGGCGAGATCGCGGACCTTTACCTGTCCGTCGACCGTCGGCGATCCGAAGTCGCCGCCGAGCCGGCCGCGAGCGGCCACCGCGCCGGCCGCGACCAGGCCCCCCGGAATCGCTGCTGCTGCTTTCGGGGCGAACGTTTCCAGCAGCCGCCCGAGATCGCCGCCGCTCCAGGACCAGCGTGCGTCGAGCGGGCCCGCCGCCCCGAGCTCTGCGGTGCCCGTCACGTGGAGTTCGCCCGCCGCTGCGGTGGCCAGTTCCAGGGTGGCGGAGAGAGGTCCGCCCGCGGCGGTCAGGTCGACGCTCGCTGCGAGCGTTGCCGGGAGGACGGCGTCGAGCACGGTGTTCGGGACGGTCTCGGAGGGAGGTCTCGCGAGCCGGCCGGTGAGCTCGAACCGGCCCGCCGGAGCGCCGCTGTCGGCGGTCCTGACCTCACCCTTGCCCGCCACGTCGCCGCGGATCGGGAAGGGGCCTTCGACGTCGAGATCGTGGGCCGCCAGGCCGACCGCGAGCCCGCGCGCCGGCTCGCCCACGACGTCCAGGTCGACCGTGCCGCCGGTGACGCTCCACTGCCGGGGCCGAGGGCTCGCCAGGAGCGACCAGGCGCCGGCGTCCACCCCATTCGCTGACACGTGCAGCCACGTCACCCGCCACGGCGACGTCGCCACCGTTGCCTCGAACCGCGCCTGGGCGACCGATGGCAGGGACGGTACGACCTCGATGTGGAAGACCCCCGGCGTCTCCTCGACAACGGTGCCTTCGATCGTGCCCACGGCCAGGGCGGGCTGTCCTGCAGCCGACACCCCCCCGGCCCGCACACTGAGCCGCACGCGCGGGTCGTTCGCGGCCACGAGGAGCTCGCCGACCACGCCTTCGGCATGAACCTGCAGCACCCCGCCCGGGAGGTTCAGACCGGCCAACCGGATCAGCGGATCGAGCTGCAGCCGGTCGCTGGTGAAGCTGACGGTGCCGGTCGGCACGAGCCCGAGGTCGTTCAGCTCGGCCGACAGCTCGACGACGCTGTCACCCTCGGGCGAGAGCAGGGTGAGGCGACCGTCCACGATCTCGAGCCGAGCCGCCTCGGGGCTCGTCGCCGCCCCGAGGGCGGTCGGCCAGACAGCGCCGGCAGCCGGGTCCAGGACGATCTCGACGCCGATCAGACGCAGGGACCGGAAGCGTCCCCCGGCCATGTCGCGGAGGGTGCCGCCGGCCTCGACCTCGGCGACGCGGACCTCCCGCAGGCCGGGGGCTGTGTGCATCCGCACCCTGATCCCACCGAGCCGGACCGCGCTCAGGCCGTCGACCCGCAGGCTGCCGAGCGACACGTCGGCATCGAGGCGCTCGGCCAGCGCCGCCTGCACGATCCGGCGGGGCTGGTCGCGCACCAGCCAGAGGCCGATCGCGACCGCTGCCAGCGTCGCAAGCGCGACGGCCGCGATGATTTTCAACCTGCGCATGGTGGGTTCATCATAGCCGCATCGTCGGCCGCAGCCTGCGCCGGGCCCGCCCCGGTCAGACCGTCTCGAGGTACTTGTGGACGAAGCTCACGGCGACGGCGCCCTGGCCGACGGCCGAGGCCACCCTGCGGATCACCCCGTGGCGGACGTCGCCGGCGGCGAAGATCCCCGGTACGCTGGTTTCCAGGAGGTAGGGGTCGCGCTTGAGGCTCCAGCCCCTTGGACGCCGCCCGCCGACGAGGAGGTCCGGTCCGGTGAGGATGAAGCCGGCGTCACTGCGCTCGACGAGGCCGGCCACGCAGTCCGAGCGGGGGACGGCGCCAATGAAGAGGAACATGGCGTCCGCGGGCAGCGTCTCCTCCTCGCCGGAGGCGGTGTCCCGCACGGTCACGCTCTCGAGACGCCCATTGCCGGAGACGGCGGTGATCTCGGTGGTGCACCGAAGCTCGATGTTCGCGGTCGCCTCGATCTGGTCGATGAGGTATTTGGACATGCTGCGCTTCAGCGACGGGCCGCGCACCAGCATGGTGACCTGGTCGGCGAAGCGCGACAGGAACATGGCCCCCTGGCCGGCGGAGTTGGCGCCGCCGACCACCACCACCTTCCGGCCCTCGTAGTGGACCGCCTCCGAGACCGCGGCGCCGTAGTAGACCGAGGCGCCCACCAGGGGCTCGAGACCGGGCACGTCCAGCCTGCGCACGTCGACGCCGGTGGCCACCAGCAGGGCGTGGCAGCCCAGCTCGGTGCCGTCGTCCAGGGTGACGAACCGGTAGGCGTCCTCGACCCTCAACCCGGCGACCTCCTGGGCGGTCAGAATCTCGGCGCCGAGCCGCCTCGCCTGGGTCGTGGCCCGGCGGGCGAGGTCCGCCCCGCTGATGCCGTTGGGAAAGCCGATGTAGTTCTCGATCCGTGACGATGTGCCCGCCTGGCCTCCGGTCGCGGTCTTCTCGACCACCACAGTGCGCAGGCCCTCCGACGCCCCGTAGACCGCGGCCGCCAGCCCGGCGGGCCCGGCGCCGATGATCACCAGGTCGTAGAATGGGTGCTGGGCCGGGGCGCGCAGGCCCACCTTCTCGGCGAGGGCGCGCAGCTCCGGGTTGACCAGAGTGCTGCCGTCCGGGAAGAACACCACCGGCAGCCGGGCGCGCCCGCCGGCGGTGGCCTCCACGAGCTCGAGGGCCTCGGCCTCGCGCTCGATGTCGAGCCAGCGGTAGGGGATCTGGCTGCGGGCGAGGAACTCCTTGACGTCGTGGGAGGTCGCCGACCACAGCGTGCCGGCGACGCGGATGCCGTCGTAGGGCACGGGAACGGTGGCGCTCCAGTCGCCGAGGAGGTCGTCGAGGATCGGGTAGAGGCGCTCCTCGGGCGGGTCCCAGGGCTTCATGAGGTAGTAGTCGAGGTCGATGGTGTTGATGCTCGCGATGGCTGCGGCCGTGTCGGCGTAGGCGGTGAGCAGCACCCGCTTGGCCTCGGGGTAGAGCTTGATCGCCTCTTCGAGGAACTCGACGCCGCTCATCCCGGGCATGCGCTGGTCGACAACGAACAGGGCGATGGGGGTGCCGCGGCGCTTGAGCTCGCGCACGGTCTCCAGGGCCTCGGCGCCCGAGACCGCCTTCACGATCCGGTGCTCCTTCTGGTACCGCGCCCGGAGGTCGCGCGCGACGGCGTTGAGCACGTGCGGCTCGTCGTCGACGGTCATCACGATCGGCTTGGCCATGGTGCGGGTTCCTCTCCGTTCACTCGGGAGCCGTTGGCTCGAGGTCGACGGGCAGGCGGACGGTGAAGCGGGTCCTGCCCGGCTCGGAGGCCACCGAGATCTCGCCCCGGTGCCTCTGGACCACCAGGTTCCGGCTGATGTTGAGGCCGAGCCCGGTGCCATCGCCGGGCGCCTTGGTGGTGAAGAAGGGGTCGAAGATCTCCGAGCGGATGGCCTCGGGGATGCCGGGGCCGTCGTCCTCGATCTCCACCACCACCCACGGGTCCTCCCACCGGGCCCTGACCGTCAGGGTGCCGTCGCCGTCCATGGCATCGATGGCGTTGTCGATGAGGTTGGTCCAGACCTGGTTGAGCTCGCCGGCCCAGGCCTGGATCACCGGCAGGTCGTCCGCGTACTCGCGCCGTACGGTGATCCCGCGCTTGACCTTGTTGTGGAGGATGATCAGGGTGTCGTCGAGGCCCTCGCGGACGTCCACCGGCTGGATCGGGGCCCGGTCCATGTAGGTGTAGGTCTTGAGGGCCTTGACGATCTCCACGATCCGGTCGGAGCCGACGCCGATCTCGGCGACCAGGCTGTAGATGGTGAACATGCACGCCAGCCAGTCCACGACCAGGGTGAGCTGGGCCCCGGGGAAGACCTCGGCGACGGCGTCGAGCTCGGCCTCGCCGTAACCGAGGCTGGCGAGGGCCGAGACCTGCTCCGCCGTCGCCTCGAGGCCCCGCCGGGCGAGGGTCGCCTCGAGGACCGTTTCGCGGTCGTTGCGGACGATCGCGGACATCTCCTCCGGCTGGACGGCGCCCCGCCGGGCGACCCGGTAGAGCTCGACCAGGGCCTCGAGCTGCCGCGGCTCGAGGGTCTGCTCGCCGAGCCTGAGCTGGATCGCCTGGAGCTGGGAGAAGGTCGCCTGGAGCTGGGCCGCGCCGCGCTGGGCGGCGGCGGCGGGGTTGTTGAGCTCGTGGGCCATGCCGGCGCTGAGCCGACCGAGGGAGGCCATCTTCTCCTGGATGATGAGCTGGTCCCGGGCCTCGTTGAGCCGGACCAGGGTTTCCTCGAGGATCTGGTTCTTGCGCTTGAGCTCCTCGGACCGCTCCCGGAGGGCCTGCTCGCTCGTCCGCAACGCCTCCTCGGCCCGCTTGCGCTCGCCGATGTCGCGGATGATGCCTGTGAAGTAGCGCTCGTCGCGAACCGTCCAGGTCGACAGCGAAAGCTCGATCGGTACTTCGTTGCCGCCCTTGGTGCGGGCGAAGAGCTCGACCGTGGTGCCGATCACGTGCGCCTCACCGGTCTGGGTGAAGCGCGCCATGCCGTTTCGATGGGCGTCGTGAAAGCGTTCCGGGATGATCATCTCGAGGCGCTGGCCGATGGCGTCGGCCTCGGTGAAGCCGAGGATCCGGGTCGCGGCCGAGTTCCAGCTGATGATCCGGCCCGTGTGGTCGGCGGAGATGATGGCGTCGATGGCCGACTCGGTCACCGACCGGAACTTCTGCTCGGCCTGCTTGCGCTCGCTGATGTCGCGGATGATGCCCGTGTAGTAGCGGTGCTCGTCCAGGGTCCAGGTGGCCAGGGACAGCTCGACCGGGAACTCGGTCCCGTCCTTGCGAACGGCGGCGAGCTCCACGGTCTTGCCGATGACGTGGCTCGGCCCGCCTGAGCTCACCCGGCGGATGCCCTCCTGGTGGGCCTCGTGGTAGCGCTCGGGGATGATGATCTCGATCGGCCGGCCCAGGACCTCAGCCTCGGTGGAACCGAACAGGGCGGTGGCGGCGCTGTTCCACGACCGAATCCGCCCTTCGGCGTCGCCGGTGATGATGGCGTCGATCGCCGACTCCATGACCGAGCGGAACTGGGCCTCGGACTCGCGCAGGGCCGAGCGGACCTTGGAGACCGTGACCTGGCGTTCGATCCGCGCCAGCACCTCCCGGGGCTCGAAGGGCCGGACCACCAGGTCGTCCCCGGCCTCCAGGGCCTTGACCCGCATCTCGGCGTCGTCGAGGTCGGTGATGAAGATGACCGGGACGTCGCGGGTCGCCTCGTGCGAAGCCAGCTGGCCGTGCAGGGCGAAGGGGTCGACCGCGGCGAGGCGGGCGTCGAGGAGCACCAGGTCGGGATCGGCGGCGGCGATCGTGGTCGCGCTTGGGTCGCCGGCGGCAACGCCGGTCGCGCGGTAGCCCTCCCGATCCAGCAGGTTCTGAAGTGCCGCGACGCTCGATGCGTCGTCGTCGACGATCACGACCACTCCCCGGTGGGCCATCCGCTGTCCCCTCGATGTCTCGATCTTCGATGAGTCGTTCTCTGCAACCCGGGATCGGGGGTTCTGATTCCGCGTCGCTGTCGCAGGGATCAGCGGCAGGGGCAGGGGCAGCAGCAGGGGTCAGCGGCAGGGACAGCGACAGCGACAGCGACAGCGGACAGCGCCTCGGGGACGCGCGGGCAGAGCGCCTCCCCCGGGACGTGCCAGGTTCGGCATTGTGCTGGCTCCACCCTCCCGATCAGAGCGCGCTCCCCACAATGCCGCACCTGGCAATCCTCGGGAAGCGCGCCTCGGAAAGGGTCTTCCGGCTGCGAGGCAGGCCGCCGCTCGATGAGACGGCGCGGTCGCAGCCCTCCCCGTCACCCCCGCGCGACC
>DATHSO010000058.1:0-3223 GCA_035464095.1 Candidatus Methylomirabilota bacterium
GCTCGACGGCGTGCTCTACGCGCTCGAGCGCTGGGACTGGCAGACCTTCGACCCGGGCCTCGTCTTCGACGCCCTCGGCAAGGCCGACAACGGCCCCCTGGTTCGGGTCGAGGCCGACGACGGCACCAAGGTCGCCATCAATCTCTGGTAGACCGACCACGGGTCCCACGACCCTCCAACCTCCTCAGGCGGGCTCCCCCCCCACGAGCCCGCCCTTTCTCTTTCCGCGCCCGTTCCCGTGCCCGTGCCCGATGATGCGCAATCCCCCAGAAATGCCGCGCGCTACCAGAGAAAAACCGCGAAGCTCGCCAAGCTCGCTGCACGCCACGGGCGCGGAGTCAACATCCCGGGTCCCTTCGCGAGCTCCGCGACGGTCTTCGAGACCTTTGCGGTTTCCTCGCCCACCTCGCCTGAGAGCTGCAGAATCGGACAGCGGTCATGTCGACCGATCCCGCCCGGCCAGCTATCCTCTGCCGGTGCAGATTGGGTACGAGGAGGTGGACCGGGAGGTGACGGCGCTGGGGGAGCTGGTGCTGCGCCAGTACCGGGCGGAGACCGGGGAGACCGGCTACGAGATCCTGCTCGACGGTGCCTTCCTCATGGCGAGCCACGGCAGCCACGCCGAGCGCGCCATGGCCGGGCTGGCGCATCGCCGGCTGCCGGCCGGCGCCTCCGACCTGAGCGTGCTCGTCGGCGGGCTCGGCGCCGGCCACACCCTGCGCGCGGCCCTCGACCTCGAGAACGTCGCCCGGGTCGTGGTCGCCGAGATCGGCGCCCGGGTCGTCGACTGGAACCGGCGCTATTTCGCCGACGCCAACGGCGGTGCCGTCGACGACCCCCGGGTCGGGATCGTCATCGACGACCTGGTGCGGGTGATCGGCGCCCGGCCCGGGGCCTTCGACCTCATGCTCCTCGACGTGGACAACGGCCCCGGCTGGATCGCCGCCCCCGGCAACGCCCGGCTTTACACGAGCGAAGGCCTCGAGGCCTGCCGCCGCGCCCTCCGTCCCGGCGGCGTGCTCGCCATCTGGAGCCCGGGACCCAACCCCACTTTCGAAACCGCCCTCCGAGAGGTCTTCCCCGCCGTCGACACCGAAACCACCACCGCCCCCGACGAGCCCTCTTCCACCATCTACGTGGCGACTGCCTAGCGACTGCGTCCAGCGTGTTCGCCACCACATCGGTGAGTCAACCGCGAAGCACGCGAAGGGCATCACACGCCAAGAACGCCAGCCCATCTTCTGATTCAGATACTCAGCGCACTTAGCGGCGCTCACTGCGTTCTTGGCGGTTCACTCGCCGTAGCCGCTTCGGATGCCGGTGAGGTCGACCTCGGCGTCGCGGACTCCTCCGGCTGGTCGTACGGTTCCGGAGGATCCCAGCCACCCAGAGCGGCGACGCGCTCGGCGAGGCCGTGGGCGGTGACCGCCTCGGGCGGCACCGGCTCGCCGACACGGACCTCGACGCTCGACCAGAAGCGCCGGAACGGTTTCGTCATGGCGCGGCCGCCCCAGCGGCTGAAGAAGCTCCCCCACAGCCCGACGATGGCCACGGGCACCACCGGCACCGGCGTCCGCTCGACGATCCGCTCGATGCCGAGTCGGAAGGGCTGCAGCTCGCCGTCGGGGGTGATGCGGCCCTCGGGGAAGACGAAGACCAGCTCGCCGGCCTCGAGCTCCTCGGCGATGCGGTCGAAGGCGCGCTGCTTGAGCTCGGGGTCGACCCGTCCCGAGGCGATCTCGATGACCTTGGCGCCGCGCATCAGGAAGCGGACCAGCGGCAGCTTGGCGTACTCGTGGGTCATCACGAAGCGCACCGGCCGCGCCGACGCCGAGGCGACGATCAGCCAGTCGACGAAGCTGACGTGGTTGGCCACCAGCACCGCCGGCCCCTCGTCCGGGATGTGCTCGGCGCCGACGGTCCGCAGCCGGTAGACCACGTTGGCGACGCACCAGGCGACGAAGCGCAGCAGGAACTCGGGGATGACGGTGTAGATGGAGACCGCCACCGCCGCGTTGAGCACGCCGAGCATGAAGAACAGGGACGGGATGCTTCGCCCCGCCGCCAGCATCACCACCAGCACCACCGACGAGATCACCATCAGCAGGGCGTTGATGATGTTGTTGCCGGCGATCACCCTGGAGCGCAGGTCGGCGCGGGTGCGCTGCTGGATGAAGGTCATCAGCGGCACGGTGTAGAAGCCCGCCGAGACCGCGATCAGGAAGAGGTCGACGAGCACCCGCAGCGCACCCGGCCAGGCCAGGTACTCGGCCACGGACAGCAGCCGGCCGTCGAGGGGCCCGATGAAGCTGCCGCCGGCGATCGCCAGGTCGACGGCGAAAATGCTCATCCCGATCGAGCCCAGCGGCACCAGCCCGAGCTCGAGGCGGCGCCGGGACAGCCGCTCGCAGAGCATGGAGCCGACCCCGATGCCGACGCAGAAGGTGGCGAGGAAGAGGGTCACCACGGTCTCGCTGCCCGACATCACGTCCTTGGAGAAGTTGGGCAGCAGGGACAGGAACGACGCCCCCAGGAACCAGAACCACGAGATCGCCAGCACCGACAGGAAGACCGACTTGACGCTCCGGGTCACCCGCAGGATCTCGACCGTCGGTGTCACCGGGTCGAGCTTCACTCGCAGGCCGGGGTCGGCGGCCGGGGTCGCGACGATGAAGCGGCTCGCCAGGTAGCCGACGGCGGCCACGACCACCACGATGAGCCCGAGGCGCCCGACCCAGGCGTCCCCACCGGCGATCACCAGGCCGCCGGTGATGGTGCCGAGCAGGATCGCGAGGAAGGTGCCCATGGCCACGAGGGCGTTGCCGCCCACCAGGTCGCGCTCGCCCAGCAGCTCGGGCAGGATGGCGTACTTGGCGGGACCGAAGAAGGTCGACTGCATGCCCATCAGGAAGAGCACCACCAGCAGCAGGCCGAGGCTGTCGACGGCGAAGCCGACCCCGGCCAGCACCATGGCCCCGATCTCCCAGACCTTGACCCAGCGCATCAAGCGCCACTTTGGGATCCGGTCGGCGAGCTGCCCGGCCGTGGCCGAGAACAGGAAGAACGGCAGGATGAAGATGCCGGCGCAGGCGACCACGATGTGCTGGGAGCCGATCCCGAGCAGGCTCATGGAGCGGTAGGCGACCAGGATCACCAGCGCGTTCTTGAACAGGTTGTCGTTGAAGGCGCCCAGGAACTGGGTCCAGAACAGCGGCCAGAACCG
>DATHSO010000059.1:0-2792 GCA_035464095.1 Candidatus Methylomirabilota bacterium
CGGGCTCGGTGCCTGGCTCTCTTTTCGTCCGACGAAAAGGTGCCTGGCACCGCTCCCATCGCGTCTCGGGAAACTCCCTTTCCCCGCGCCCAGCGGCAGCGGCAGCGATCAGCGACCGGCACCGGGTACGGGTGCGGGTGCGGGTGCGGGTGCGAGTCCATCGAACACCGGCGCGGGTTAAGCTGCGCCCGACAGCTCTGACGGAGGAGGCGTCATGTTCGAGTGGATGACCGATCCCGGGGCTTGGGTCGCCCTGGCGACCCTGACCGCGCTCGAGATCGTGCTCGGCATCGACAACATCATCTTCATCTCGATCCTGTCGGGCAAGCTCCCGGAGCACCAGCGGGCGAAGGGCCGGACCATCGGCCTCGCCGCCGCCATGATCATGCGCATCGTGCTGCTGGCCTCCCTGGCCTGGCTCAGCCACCTCACGGCGGAGCTGTTCCGCGTCGTCGGCCACGCGGTCACCGCCCGGGACCTGATCCTGCTGCTGGGCGGTCTATTCCTGCTCGGCAAGGCGACCCTGGAGATCCACCACAACCTCGAGGGCGAGGCCACGACCGAGGTGGCCCGCCAGGTGGCCTCCTTCGCCAACGTCATCGCCCAGATCATGGTCCTCGACATCGTGTTCTCCCTGGACTCGGTGATCACCGCCATCGGCATGGCCGAGCACCTACCGGTGATGATCGCGGCGGTGGTCATCGCGGTGCTCGTGATGATGGTCGCCGCCGGGCCGATCTCCGCGTTCGTCGAGGGCCACCCGACCATCAAGATGCTCGCCCTGAGCTTCCTGCTGCTGGTGGGGATGGCCCTGGTGGCCGACGGCCTCGGCCGCCACATCCCCAAGGGCTACATCTACTTCGCCATGGGCTTCTCGGTCTTCGTCGAGATGCTCAACCTCAAGGTGCGCGGCCGGCGGACGCCGGTCCGCCTCCGCCGCCGGATGGCGCCCGTGCCCATCCCCCTGGAGGACGAGCCCTCCCCGCACCGCTGACCCAGCCGGCTCGCCATCGCACCATCGCACGACTGAACCGCGAAGGCGCGAAGAACGCGAAGCATCGCAGGTTGAAACACAAAGAGCACGAAGCAGCACGAAGACCCCACAAAGCCATCGCACCATCGCAGGTGTCAACTGCGATGGTCTTCGTGGTTCCTTTGCGTCCTTTGCGCTCTTTGCGTTTCAACTGCGATGGTGCGATGGCTCAGAAATGCGACGTCTTCGCGTGCGGTGCTTTGCGATCTTCGCGGTCTTTGCGGTTAAGCCTGCGATGGCTGCGATGGTGCGATGGCCCGGCGTCAGGCGACGCAGAAGAAGGTGCGGCCTTCGTCGAGGCCGAGGGCGACGAAACGCGCCCGAATCAGGTCGCGGGCGCCCCGCGACGCCACGGCGGCCAACACCACCACACCGTCGCCCAACCGCTCGGGCAGGGCCTCCGGAGAGATCACCGGCACGCCGCGCAGGGTGCCGCCGATCTTCGCCGGGTCGATGTCCACGCACGAATCGAGCCCGACACCCTCGGCCTGGAGGCGCTTCGACAGCCGGCGGCCGGTCTGGCCGGCGCCCCACAGCACCACCCGGCGGGCGCCGACGAGGGGCCCGCGCGCGAGATGGTGGGCCTTGCAGGCGAGGAAGCTCGGCACGGCGTAGCGGGGGTCGGTGCGGGTCAGGCGGGAGTGGTGGTCGCGCCAGAAGAACAGGAAGCGCTCGACCTTGGCGAAGCGGGCGCCGGCGGCGAATAGGCGCAGCCACAGGTCGTAGTCCTCGGGCCAGCCCAGGTCCCGCCAGCCGCCGGCGGCCTCGAGGAGCTCGCGGCGGACCACCACCGACGGGTGGGCAACGGGGGACTCCACGAAGCGCTCCCGGGCCATGGCCTCGTGATCGATGAGGCTGTTAAGCCACGACTCATAGAGCCGGAAGCCCCGGCCGAGGTCGCGCCGGGGGAAGTGGCGCACCAGGCACGACACCACCCCCACCGCGGGATCGGCGTCGAGGAGCCGGACCTGGAGCTCGAAGCGGCGGAGGTGGCTGACGTCGTCGGCGTCCATGCGCGCCACCAGCGGCGCCCGGCAGTGCTGGAAACCCTCCAGGAGGGCGGGGACGATCCCGGCGGCGGGCCGGTGGAGAATCCGGAACCGGCGGTCGCGGGCGGCCCAGGCGTCGAGGACGGCCCCGCTGCCGTCGGTCGAGCCGTCGTCGACGGCGACGACCTCGAGGTCGGCCAGGGTCTGTCGGGCCAGGCTCGCGAGGCAGGGCTCGAGCCAGGGCCCGGCGTCGCGCACCGGCAGCAGGACCGAGACCGCGGGCGTCGGCATGGCGACCGGCAGTCTAGCGCCATCCCGGGAAGGGGAGCTTCCCGGGACGCGATGGGAGCGGTGCCAGGCACCCTTTCGTCGGACGAAAGGAGAGCCAGGCACCGGGCCCGCGCCGCCTCGATGCGAAGGGGTACCGGCACAATAGCGTACCCGGCACGTCCCGGGGGAGGCGACTCACCCGCACGTCCCGGAGGCGTTGGCCACTGTCGCTGGTTGTTGATCGCTGCCGCTGCCGCTGACATCGGGCACGGACGCGGACGCGGACGCGGGTTTGGAGCCGGGGTGACGCGGCCCGCCGGCTGTGGTTCAATGACCGGCCGAGCCATGCTGTACCCCCTCGCCCGCGACCTGCTCTTCAAGCTCGAGCCCGAGGCGGCCCACGCCCTGGCCCTGGGCGCCATCGCCCGGGCCGGCTCGATCCCACCGCTTCGGGCCGCACTGCGGGCACGCTTCGCGGCGCCCGATGCCGAGCCGGTGGA
>DATHSO010000060.1:0-59022 GCA_035464095.1 Candidatus Methylomirabilota bacterium
CGTCGGTCACTGTCGCAGGTCGCCGTCGCCGGTTGCCGCCGCTGATCCCTGGTTGCGGGTCGCTGATCGCTGCTTGCCGGTTGCTGGTTGCTGATCGCTGGTCGCTGATCGCTGATCGCTGACGCTGGTGGCTGACGCTGATGACTGCTTGCTGATCGCTGACCTCGCGTACGGCAGCGGGTGCGCGCACCGGGAGCAGCAGGGGGCGAGCGAGAGGTCGGCGGCCGCCCCGGCGTCGCGGTGCTCAGGGGGCGGTGGCGGTCCAGGCGCCGCTGCCCCCCGACTCGAAGCCGTCGGCGAACAGTGCCAGCTCGACGGCGGCGGAACCCACCGCCATCGCCTCCGGCGGGGCGCGGTCGTACCTGGTCCAGACGTCGTGGGCGAGCTCGCCTCGGCTCATGCCCACCGGCCCCGTGGAGCGCGGGACGCAGTCGTCGGAGAAGCTGTGGGTCAGCGCCTGGTCGCGCAGGAAGAGCACGTAGTCGTCGCTCGTGGTCTGGTACTGCAGAACGGCGTCGACGGTGACCGGGCCGGCCGCGTCGGCCGGGATCGAAATCGCATAGGCCGTGTCGTCCCAGTGAACCAGGACGCCCGAGCCCGGTGACGTCTCCGGGTAGACGTAGCCGACCGGCCGGGTCTCCAGATCGGCCCCACCCGTGAAGCCCGCCGGCGGGATCCGGTTGTCCAGGGCGATGCAGTCGTTGAGCACGAAGTGGAAGAGCGGGTTGCCTCCCGCCTCCGCGGTGTCGCACTGCTCGGTCCCGTTGCGGTTCCAGATGCCGGGTTTGACCTCGTAGACCTTGAGCTGCGGGTCGGCCGCGAGCGCCCCGGTAACCGGATCCCACCCGCCGCTGCGCCAGAGCTCCGCTCCGTGGCCGTCCCGGACCGCCACGTCGAGCCACATGCGGCGGCCCTCGGGGTAGCCGGTGGGCAGCTTGTGCCCCGTCAGATTGGTGACCCGGACCTCGAAGGCGAGAACCTCGCCACCCTGGACCAGCGCCGGCGCCGACACCGCCACCGAGGCCGCGGCCGCCAGCATCTGCTCCGCCCAGGCCGCGGTGGCGTCGAAGGCGGCCGATCGGCCGAGGGCCGGGTACTCGCCTGCCAGCACCCGGGGCACCCAGGCGTTGCCGCCCACGAGCTCGTGCACGGGAAGATCGCCGCTGCGGTTGATGCCGCCGCCGATGGCGGGGTACGCGGGATCGTGGGTGGCGTCGGGCATGTGGCAGTTCTGGCAGGTGGCGAAGCCCGGCCCGGGCGCGGCGAACGAGCTTGACTGCCACTCCTTGTGGGTGCGCTCGACGGGCATGGGCACACCGGTGTTGACGCCGTTTTCGTCGATCAGGGTGAGCACGGGGTTGGTGACGTTGTGGCACAGCCCGCAGGCGTCCGAGTCGACGTGGTACTGGGAGTAGGCCCACGGGTGCGGCGGAAGAGGATCCCCCGGGGCGTAGTCGTAGGGACCGTTTCGGCACGGCTCGAAGCCGTTGGGGCAGCTGGTGTCCGAGATCCAGTACTGGCCGTTCTCCAGGTAGAAGGCCTGCTGGCCCGGCGGCGGGCTCGCCTTGACCTCCAGGCGGTGGCACGCCGAGCAGGTCAGGCCCTCGAAGTCGTCGTCGGCGCCGTCGATCTCGCCGAACAGGCTGCAGCCGTCGGCCGAGCCGGTGGGCGGCGCCGCGCGGCCGGCGAGCCAGCCGGCCGGGGCGTGGCAGCGCAGGCACCACTCGCCGATCCCCGGCAGGTCGTGGTTGGCGACGTCGAGGGCCGCCCAGAACAGGGGGTCGCGGCCGGCGTTGGCCATCATCGAGCCCTTCCAGGTGGTGTGGGGGCGGACGTTGTAGCCGCTGTCGAAGCCGCCGTGGCAGCCCGCGCAGACGCTCGGCGGGTTGAGGGGGAACAGCAGCGGCGGCTGGGTCCCGTTGCCCGTGAACGCTCCCGCGAGGATCGCCGGGAGGCCCGCCGCGACCAGAACCGCCCCGACGAACCACGCTGTCCGGACACGAACCCGGTGCGACATCCAGCCCTCCGGCGAAACAGGACTCGTTCCGATTCCGAGCCTAGCACGCCGCGCGCCGGCCGGTGCCTCGATCCCGCCGAGGGATGGAACCGCGAGGACGCGAAGGTCGCGAAGCCATCGCAGCCATCGCATCGGGATGACACCATTTCGCTCATTCCATGGGTACCCGCCGCCCGGCGGCGTGGCGGTGCTCAGGATCACGTCGAGGCCGCGCGTCGCCGAGGCGGAGCCGCTGGGCTCCGAGCACAGCGGGCCGTGGCATCGGCCGGACGGGACGAGCGCTCGCGCTCGGAGCGGCCGGACGATGCCACGGTGGCGGCGGTTCCGAACCGCCGCCGACTCCGCCGCCCACGCACCCTCCCCTGCGATGGTTGTGATGGCTTTGCGACCTTCGCGTCTTCGCGGTTCACTCATGCGATGGTGCGATGACTCCTCCCGCCCCCGGGGACCAGGCCGACCTCCGCCGAGGTTGACCCATGGGGACTCCACCGACGAAGGGGCGCGCCATGGACCACTTCGAGCCCGGGCTCTTCGATTTCCTGAGCGAGCTCGCGGAGCACAACGACCGCGACTGGTTCCAGGCCAACAAGGATCGCTACAGGGAACAGGTCCAGGAGCCGCTGCTGGCCTTCATCGCGGCCTTCTCGCAGCCGCTTTCGGCGATCAGCCCCCACTTCGTCGCCGACCCGCGCCCGGTGGGCGGCTCGATGTTCCGGGTCTACCGGGATGTCCGCTTCGCCCGCGACAAGCGCCCGTACAAGACCCACGCCGCCGCCCAGTTCCGGCACCGAGAGGGCCGCGACGTCCACGCCCCTGGGTTCTACCTGCACCTGGAGCCCGGCAACGTCTTCACCGGCGCCGGGCTCTGGCACCCCGACGGCGAGACCCTGGCGAGGGTCCGCTCGGCCATCGTCGACGATGCCGAGGGCTGGCGGCAGGCAACCAGAGGCCTCACCCTCGGCGGCGACAGCCTGGTGCGGCCGCCCCGCGGCTTCGACCCGGAGCACCCGCTGGTGGAGGATCTCAAGCGCAAGGACTTCGTCTGCTTCACCGAGCTCGGCCAGGCCGCCGCCTGCTCGCCCGGTTTCCTCCCCCGCTTCTCCGGGGCCTGCCGGAACGCCTCGCCGTTCGTCCGCTTCCTCACCGAAGCGGTGGACCTCGAGTTCTGAGGTTCGGTCGCCGCAGCCGGGCCGATCGTGCCGATTTTGTGATGGCCGTGACCCGGGGACCGTGAAACGCGTGTCAATTCAATGACGGGGGCTTGTGGAGCGCGGTCCGGTCGCCCATACTTGCGCAACTACGACCATCGACCGTCGAGCGGTGGCTGCGCCGACCGCTTCGCGGGCGAGACTTCCAGGGGGAGCACCAATGAGTCCACGCGGTACGGCCTGTCACGTGACCCGACTGACCTCCGTCCTGCTGACGGCGACCTGCGCGCTGCTGGCGGTCGGCACGGCGCTCCCGGCCGGCGCGACCACCGGCCCGTCCGAGCGGTCCGACCTCCGGGTCGTTGCACCCGAGGGTTCCACGGTCCGGTTTTCGAGCTTCGTCGAGGACGGCCGCCGCTTCACCTCGGTCTCCACCGACGGCGGCAAGTCCTGGTCGGAGCCCCGGGCCATGATGGACCGGATCTCCCTGCTGGCCGGGCCCATCGTGCCCGGCGAGAGCGCGCCCGCGCTGCCGAAGAACCTGGCCGCCGGCGACGAGCTTCGGGTGTTCATCGTCCAGCTCGAGACCCAGAGCCTGGCCGAGTGGCGTCGGCAACTCGCCGCCCTGGGCGCCGAGGTGCTGACCTGGGTGCCCTACGACGCCCACCTGGTGCGGATGGACCGCGAGCTGGTCGCCGACGTCGAGGCGCTGCCCTTCGTGCGCTGGGTCGGCCCCTACGAGCCCGCCTACCGGACCTTCCCGCAGCTTCTCGACGGCCTCCACGAGGGCAACCCGCTCGCCCGCCGTTACCGCCTCATGACCTACACCGCGGGCCCGGACGAGAAGGCGATCCTCGCCGACGAGGTCGCCGCCGTCGGCGGCCAGGTGGTGCTGGCCAACCCCGAGGGCTACGTCCTCGAGGCCACGCTCAACGACTCCCAGGTTCTCGCTCTGCTCGGCTCGAACTCCGTGCGCTGGGTCGACGAGTGGTCGGCGCCCGAGGAGGACATGGACAACGGCCGGATCGTGTCCGGCGCCAATTACGTGACGTCGACTCCCGGCGGCTACGACGGCACCGGCGTCCGCGCCGAGGTGTGCGACGGCGGGGTCGACACCGACCACCCGGACTTCATCAACCCGGTCCCGATCCACGGCACCGTGAGCTCGGCGGGGACCGACCACGGCACCTGCACCTACGGCATCAACTTCGGCAACGGCAACGGCAGCGCCGCGGCAACCGGCATGGCGCCGGGCGCCTACGGCTACTTCGCCTACTACCTGGCGCTGACCAACCGCTACGCCCACACCGCCGAGCTCGTCAACCCGGCCCTGCCCTACCAGTGCGTCTACCAGTCGAACTCGTGGGGCAGCACCAGGACGTTCTTCTACACCTCGATCTCGGCCGAGATGGACGACATCATCTGGCAGTCGGACTTCACCATCTTCCAGTCCCAGTCCAACGCCGGCAACCAGGACTCCCGGCCCCAGGCCTGGGCCAAGAACATCGTCTCGGTGGGCGGCGCCTACCACTACAACAACACCAACCCCGGCGACGACCGCTGGAACTTCGGCGCCTCCATCGGGCCCGCCGACGACGGCCGCATCAAGCCCGACCTGACCTTCTTCTACGACGCCACCTACACAACCGACGCCGACCCCGGGGGCTACTCGGCCGGTCCGTACACGTCGAACTTCGGTGGCACCTCGGGCGCCACGCCCATGGTGGCGGGCACGTCGGCCCTGTTCTTCCAGATGTGGGCCGACAACGTCTGGGGCACCGAGCCGGGCAGCGGTACGGTGTTCGAGGAGCGGCCCCACTTCACCACCATGAAGGCCCTGCTCATCAACACCGCCAACCAGTACGACTGGACCCTGGGCGGCAACAACTCCGATCTCCTCCGTGTCCGCCAGGGCTGGGGCTACCCCAACGCCCAGAACGCCTACGACCGGGCCGCGCTCACCCACGTGATCGACGAGACCTCGGTGCTGCAGGCGCTGGAGTCCGACGTCTACACCGCCGTGGTGCCGGCCTCACAGGACGCCCTCCGGGTGACCATGGTCTACGCCGACCGGGCCGGCACGCCCGGCGTGACCCCCCACCGGGTCAACGACGTCACCCTCAAGGTGACCTCCCCCACCGGCACCGAGTACTGGGGCAACAACGGCCTCGCGGCCGGCGTCTGGTCGACCCCGGGCGGCGCCGCCGACACCCTCAACACGGTCGAGAACGTGTTCATCCAGGCCCCCGAGGCCGGCGACTGGACCATCGAGGTCATCGCGTCGGAGGTCAACATGGACGTCCACGTCGAGACCCCCGAGGATGACCAGGACTACGCGCTCGTCGTGTACGGCGCGATCGACCTGCTGTCCGACGGGCCCATGTTCGCCGATGACTTCGAAAGCGGCACCACCGGCGCGTGGGGCCTGGTCATCCCGTGACGACCACCCGGCAGCGGTGAGCGCACCGCGCGCCCACGACCCACGAGCCCGGGCCCTCCTCGAGGGCATCCGGCGCGCCATCATCGACGGCGAGCTCGAGCCGCTCCGGTGGTTCCCTTTGAGCGGGGCCGGGCGGACAGGCTGACCGAAGCCATCCCGCTGCGGGTACAATCGAGCGAATGGGGGTCGTGCGCGCGGTGAACGGGGCTCGTGAGACCTGGAGGCTGCTCTGGGCCCGGCCCCTCGGGCGGGCTCTGGTGGTGGTCTTCGGGGCCCTCGCCGCCGTCTACCTCTTCCAGCTCGGGCCGGAGTACTGGAGAGGCCGGCTGACCGCCCACCTCGACCGGCTGGTGATGCCTTTCCTCATCGTGCTCTTCGTCCTGCGGACACGGCACGTTGCCGGGCGCGAGGAGCGCCGGTTCTGGCGCCTGTTGATCCTCGCCCTGGTGGCGTGGTTGGGAGGCTCGGCCCTGTTCTTCGCCTCCACCGTGACCGAGATGCCGCGCTGGGTGGACCTCGCCGTCGACGTCGGCTACATCCTGCTCTACCTGTTCATGGCCGTCGCCGCCGACCAGCAGCCCCAGATGCCCGACGGCTGGTCCGAGCGCGACGTGCTCTACCCCTTCACGATGATCTCGGCGACGGTCTTCATCGCCGTCATGTTCGGCTACTTCGTGGTCGTGCCCTGGGCCATGAACCCGTCGGAGAACCTCCAGTACTTCGCGTCCTTCAACCTCTACGTCACCCTCGACCTGCTGCTGACCCTGCGCTTCGCCCTGCTCTTCAGGGCCTCCCGCAGCGAGCGCTGGCGGCGCTGCTTCGGGCTGCTGGCCGTCGTGTTCGCGACTCTCGCGGTTGGCGACCTGCTGGAAGGCCTGAGCTTCGCGGGCTCCGTCGAGATGGTGACGGGCGCCCGGGTCGATGGGATCTGGCTGATCCCGCCCTTCTGCCTGGCGACCGCGGCTCTGACCTGCACCCGCGGCGCGGCCCGACCGGACGACGCCGACGAGGCCACGGACGGGCGCGTCCAGAGCCTCCTGCCCGTGTACGCCTTCGCCCTGCCGTTGGTCCACCTCGGCATGTACCTCCTGGACTACCTGGACCAGTCGGCGCGCGACGCCCGCGAGGCCATCGTGTTCGGCGGGCTCGTGGTGTTCGCGATCCTCAGCCTGGTCCAGCAGACCCGCCTCGAGCGGGCCGTGGCCTCGCTGCGCTCGGACCTGATGGTCCGCGCCCTCGACGACAGGATGCGCCAGTCCCAGCGCCTGGAGTCGGTCGGCCGGCTCGCCGCCGGCGTCGCCCACGACCTCAACAACCTGCTCACGGTCATCAAGAGCTACGCCGAGCTGGCGGTGCTCCGGCTGACCCCGTCCGACACCGCGACCCGCGGTCGCCTCGTCGAGATCGACCGGGCGGCGGACCGGGCCGCCGACTTGATCCGGCAGCTCCTCGCCTTCGGCCGCCAGCAGGTCCTCAAGCCCGAGGTGGTCCACGTCAACGACCAGGTGCGGGGCCTCGAGGGCATGCTGTCGCGGATCCTGGGCGACGACGTCGAGCTCGTGGTCGACCTCGACCCCGAATCCGGGTTCACCAGGGTCGACCCGGGGCTCCTCGAGCAGGTCGTGGTCAACCTGGCGGTCAACGCCCGCGACGCCATGCCCCGCGGCGGGCGCCTCACCATCACCACCCGTCGGTCCCGGCGGCCGGTGGGCGACGGCGGCCACGCCGACACCGTCGAGCTCGCGGTGTCGGACACCGGGGTCGGCATCGACCCGGAGATCCGCGACCGCATCTTCGAGCCCTACTTCACCACCAAGGGAATGGAGACGGGCACCGGCCTCGGGCTGGCCACGGTCCACGGCATCGTCGAGCAGAGCGGCGGCACCATCGAGGTCGCCAGCGAGACGGATCGCGGCGCCACCTTCACGGTCAACCTGCCCCGGACCTCGGACCGCCCCGCGGCCGCCGAAACGCCCGCGACGCGGCCGTCGCGACCCGTCGCCGGCGAAACCGTCCTCCTCACCGAGGACGAGGCCACCATCCGGACGCCGATCGCGGAGTACCTGGAAGGCCTGGGGCTCGAGGTCCTCCAGGCCGCCGACGGCGTCGACGCGCTGGCGGTCGCGGCGCACCACCCTGGCCCAATTCACCTGCTCGTGACGGACCTGGTGATGCCGCGGATGAGCGGCCCCGATCTCGCGCACCGGCTGCTCGCCGAGCGCCCCGGCATCAAGATCGTGTACGTCTCAGGCTACACCCCCGACGCGGTCCACGCCTACGGAGCGTCGGCGGAGGACGGCGACGTGGTCTTTCTCCAGAAGCCCTTCCTGCTCGAGGACCTGGGGGCGACCATCCGCGCGACCCTCGAGAGCTGACCGCGGGCCGCGGCCCGCACGCTCAGGGCACGACCAGCGACCACGAGCCGGTCGAGGCGTCCTCGAAGCCGTCGCCGAAGATCTCCCCGGCGCCCGGGCCCTCCCAGCCGGCGAGGCGCGCCGCCATCCACCAGAAGGCCCGGCCCTTGAGCAGGCAGATCAGCGAGTGGGAGTGGGCGCAGCTGATGGGCGGGTCGGGGCAGGCGCCCGGGTTGGCGTCGCACCACGGCTGGCACCACGGGCAGCTGTCGTCGGTGGTCGGGTGGAAGACCCCGCTCGGGTCCCAGCTCTCGATGTCGGCGAAGTCGAAGAGGACCTTGCCGTTGGCGCCGGCGGACAGGCGGACGTGGTCGTTGTTCTGCTGCAGGGTGGCGCTGCCGCCGTCGGTGTGCCCGGTCATGAGGATGAAGCGCATGCCCGGAAACGAGGTCTCGAAGGCGGCCATGGTGTCCAGGTACTGCTGCACGGTGGCGGGCGGGTTCGACGACTGCTCGCCGCACCACGACCACATGGAGTGGTCGAACAAGCCCGTGGCGGCCACCGCCTCGGTGCGGTCGATGCCGCCGGGGGTGCTCCAGTAGTCACCCGGCGTGATGTAGGTCTCGGGCGGGTTGCCGTCGTAGATGCAGAGGGCGTCGGGGGTGCACGGCGACGACGCCGGCGGCGACGACCCGGCGGAGGAGAGGGACAGCGCGTAGCGCGCGTCCTGGCCGTCCAGGTACTGGAGCCCCGACACGATCTGGCTGCCGTGGGAGGTGTGGGCGTAGTGGAAGGCCAGGGTGCGGGCCGCCGCGAGCCAGTGGTCCGGAATCTGTTGGATGTCGGTGCAGAGGTGGTCGATCACGAGGGCTTCCTGGGCCGCGATCGGGAGCGGCTGAGTGGACAACGCGGCGATCGCCACAGCCGCCCCGAGCTTGACGCGCGAAACCCCCATGGGTGGCCTCCCCGGCTGTCTGCTTTCGAGCACTCCAATGGTAGTCATGAAGCCGCATCGAGGCCGCGAGAGTGATTCTCGACAGTGAACGAAGGCGTGACGGAGGTCACGACCCCTCCCCGCACCGAAGGCGCGGGAGGACGCTGTCGACCTGGTCGCACCGCTCAGACCCGTCCGGCCAGCTCCCGTTTCGCCGCCGACATCGTGCGCAGGGCGGCGGCGAGGTCGGCCGGGGTCGCCCCGGGCCCCTCGGCCCGGGACGCGAGCTCCTCCAGAGCCGTCGCGTCGTCGAGGGCGCGCCTGCGCAGCCCCGCGACCATGCCGTTGAACGGCGGCTCCAGGGGCTGGAGGTTGTCCTTGCGCCGCAGCTTGAGGGTCACCCGGTAGTCGCCGTCCCGGACCCGCTCGAGGCGCTGGCCGACGGCGTACACGGCACCCGCCGTGCGGTGGGTCTCGACGATGGTGACCACGAACACCGCCACGACGAGGAGCAGGGACAGCCCGAGCATGACCAGGAACATGGTGGAGTCCTGCCGGTCCAGCACCGGGCTCAGCTGGGGCGCCGCGGCTGTCAGAATCGAGGTCTGGGACGACCGCAGCAGAAAGAAGCCCAGGTTGACGAAGCCCAGCAGGACGACGGTGAAGCCGGTCGTCAGCACCGCCGTCTTGAGCTGGCGCCCGGGGTCGATGAGGTACTTCCGCCGCACGATCCGTGCCGGGAGGGCGCGGGCGGCGGCTGCCGCCGGGCTCGAGGACGCGTGTCGATGCTCGGTCATGTTTCCCCCTGTTTCGCTGGTCGGGTCGAGCCGACCGGCGGCCGGCGCGACAGGTTGGATCTCCTCGATCGCGGCACGTGCCGCGAGCTCCACGGTCTCATGAGGCGGGCCCCCCGTCCACCACCGACGCCAGCACCTGGACGGGTCCGGCGAGCTGCAGCTCGTCGCGCTCGTCCCGGCTGCGCACCAGCAGCGATCCGGCGAAGCCGAGGGCGTTGATGGAGACTCCGCGCCAGCGCTCGCGAGAGCGCGGCACCACCAGCATCCACCGGCGGGTCAGGAGCATGTTGTAGGGACGGCCGCGGTCGACGACGCCGACGGCGGCGCAGGCGCGACGGTAGATCCGATGGGCCTCGTCCGCGCCCAGGCCGGCGATCCCGGCGCCGTCGAGGGGCACCAGGGCGTGGCCGAAGTGGAGCGCCGGAACGGTGGCGATCCGGCCGGGCGGGAGGCCGTCGGGGATGACGGCGTCCAGCGGCACGGGCAGCGGGCCCGGGCCGAGGGGCAAGGGGGCGAGCTGGAGGTGCTTGTGGTCCTGGCTCGCGCCCGCGACCCTGCCGCCGTTGTAGAAGCCGAGACCCTCCACCTCCGCCATGCACCCGAGCAACGCCTCCAGGTCGGCGACCGTGAGCAGCTCGTCCTGGGCTTCGAACCCCTCGGTGACGATCAGCAGGTGGTGCTCGAGCACGTTGAACTTGTTGAGGACGGCGACGTGGCCGGTGGCGAGGGTGTCGACCACGAGCTCGGGATCCGGGGGCAGGAAGGGGTTGCTGCCCTCGGCGCGCTGCTCGCGCTTGGCCCGGGCCTTGCGCTCCGGCAGGCGGCTGGTGTGAACGACGAAGGGGATCCCGCCGTCCTCCATCACCTCCTCCTCGGTGGGCAGGCTGACCAGGGCGCCCACACGGAGGGCGTGCTCGCTCACCGAGACGATCCTCTCCCACAAGAAGCTCACGGAAGCAGTGTACCCATGAGACCCGTCCGATCTCAATGCAGTGCAGCCACCGCGGCCGGATCCTGATATCCTTGAGCGAGTGAGACCTCGGAGGGCGCGACGCGGTGCCGGCTGATCGACGGCAGTCGGAGGATGTGGGCAGCATGACCCGATTCGGGAGCGTCCGGACGCGATGAGCGGGCCTTCGTTGCGGGTCCGAACGGTGGTCCTGGTGGCAGCGACCACGGCTACGGCGTGCGCTGCCCTCATCGCCACGGGCTACAGCCTCAGCACGACGGAGGTCGAGCAGGCGGTTCGGGGGCGCGCACGGGCCATCGTCGACCAGATCGAGCTCGGCGACAGCGACGCCTCGCCGTTCCTCACCCAGGAGAGCGTCCGGCGCCTCCACGACAGCCACGCCTTCGTCGGCGCCGTGGTCTTCTCGCCCGACCGGGAGATGCTGGCCGCGATCCCCCCGAGCGTGTCGCAGTCGCCCCTGCTCGCCGGCTACCCCATGCCCGAGACGGGCCTGCACCGGGTAGAGGTCGACGGCGTCCCCTCGGTGGCCGTCTTCGTCCCCCTCGACGACGGCGGCCGGGCCTGGCTGGTCTTCGACCGAAGCCCGTACGCCACCGCCCACCGGCAGCTGCGCACCCTGTGGATCGTCATCGGGGTGGGCGCCGTCCTCCTCGCGTCGCTGGTGGCCTTTGCCGTCGGCGGCGGCGCCACCAGGCGGATGCGGGAGCTGGAGTCCATCGTCGACCGGCTCGGCGAGGGCGAGCTCGAGGCCCGCGTCAAGCCGACCGGGCCGTCGGACGTCCGGCGGCTGGGCGACGCGATCAACCGCATGGCCACGAAGGTCGGCCAACGGATCCAGCGGCTCGACCAGGAGCGCTCGGCCCTCGAGCAGCAGGTGACGGGACGCACCCGGGAGCTCGAGCAGGCCAATCGCCTGCTCATGGACATCGCCAACCGGGACGCCCTCACCGGCCTCGCCAACCGCCGCCGGCTGGAGATGGAGCTCGAGCGCAACATCTCGTTCTCCAAGCGCACCGGCCAGCCGCTGGCGGTGATCATGATGGACCTCGACAAGTTCAAGATCTGCAACGACACCGCCGGTCACCTGGTGGGCGACAACATCCTGAGAGCGGTCGCCTCGACGCTGCGCTCCAGGGTCCGGGTCACCGACCTCGTCGTCCGGTGGGGCGGCGACGAGTTCTGCATCCTGGTTCCCGCGACCCAGCCCCAGGGTGCGATCGCCGCGGCCGAGAGCCTGGTCGACGCGGTGAGAGAGGCCACCGCCGCGGTGCCCCTCCCCGAGGGGCTCGAGCCGCCGACCGCATCGGCCGGGGTCGCCTGCTTCCCCGAGGACGGCGAGGACCCCCACACCCTGATCCTCAACGCCGACGCCGCCCTGTACCGGGTCAAGGCCACCGGCCGCGGCCGGGTCCTCCGCTACGAGCCCGGCTTCTCCAAGGACTGACCGCCGGGCCGACCGGGTGCGGCTGCTCGTCCTCACCGACCGGCTGAGCGCTCGCGGCGGGGCCGACCGGCACCTCGCGCAGGTGGTCCAGTCGGCGGTGGCGGCGGGCGACGAGGTCACCGTCGCCTTCGGTCGGGACGACGGCACGACCCGACCTGCCGCCGGGACGACCGGGGTCAGGGTCCGCGGTCTGGCCTCCCTGGCGGCTGGGCGGTCCCGGCTCGGAGGCCTCGCCGATCTCCTCGACGCGGCGGAGCTCGTCCTGGTCCAGAACGTGATGAACCCCGACGCCCTCGACGCGGCCGCGGCCACCGGGCGGGCGGTGGTCACCGTGCAGGACCACCGGGTCCTGTGCCCCGGCCCCGGCAAGACCGTGCCCGACGGAAGCCCGTGCCGCCAGCCCATGTCCGACGCCGCGTGCGCCGCCTGCCTTCCGGACGTCTCCTACCGTCGCGCGACCCTCGAGCTCACCGGGCGGCGTCTGGCGGCGGTGCGCCGCTGCGCCGCGGTGGTCGTCCTGTCGAGCTACATGGCCGACGAGCTCGCCGCCGTCGGCATCGACCGCGCCGACGTCCTGCCGCCCTGGATCGAGGCCGGGCCCGCTCGCGACGCGCCGGGGACGCGCTTCGTCCTCGGCGGCCGGCTGGTCGCCCACAAGGGCGTGGGCGACGGCTGGCAGGCCTGGCAGGCCGCCGGCCGGCCCCTGCCGCTGACCGTGGCCGGAACCGGGCCCCTCGAGGCCGGGCTCGACGGAACCGACCGCCGCGGCTGGCTCGATCCCGGTCCGCTGGCCCGGCTGCTGCGCGAGGCCCGCGCCCTGCTCTTCCCGGCCCGCTGGCAGGAGCCCTTCGGGATGCTCGGGGTCGAGGCCCTGGCCCAGGGGACGCCGGTCATCGTGGCAGACAGCGGCGGCACCCGGAACTGGTCGGACGCCGGCTGCCTGCGGGTCGCCCCCGGCGACGTCCCGGCCATGGCCGGCGCCGTCCGCCGGCTCGCCGACGATCCGGACCTGGCGCTCGAGCTCGGCCGCGCCGGCCAGCGGGCGGTCGCCGCGCGCTTCCGCCGGGAACGGATCGAGCCCCGACTGCGCGCCCTCCACCACCGGGTCGCCCGCGGCTGACCGGCGGCGCAGCCGGGTTTTGAACCGCGAAGGCGCCAAGGTCGCAAAGCCATCGCAGTTTGAAACACGAAGAGCACGAAGAAGACCACGAAGAAGCCACGAAGACATCGCACTCTTGAATGGGTGCGGTGGAGTCCGGAATGACGTTGGCTCCAGAGTGCGGGCGGTTGAGAGTGGAGGGCGGATTCTCGAACCACGGCGATCGCGGGGAACCACGGAGGTTCCACGGAGCGGTCGTTCGATCGACCCGATCCGGCCGGATCAGCGTTGCGAACGACTGCGATGGCTCGGAAATGCGATGTCTCTCTGCGCCTCTGCACCTCTGCATTGAATTGCGATGGCTGCGATGGTGCGACGGCTTTGAACTGCGATGATGCGATGCCTTTGTGGCTCCTTTGCGCTCTTTGCGGTCTTTGTGTTTCAACCTGCGATGGCTGCGATGACTTTGCGCCTTCGCGTCTTTGCGCCTTTGCGGTGAACTGCGATGGCTGCGATGGCTGCGATGGCTTCGCGTCTTTGCGTTGAATGCTTGGGCGGGGGGTCCGCAGCGTGTCCGGAGCGCACCACGAAAACCCGGCCCGGAAGGTGAACTCCGGGCCGGGGGGATCGATGGTGCTCAGGTTGGTCGTCGTCGGGGTGCCGTCACGGGGCGGGCCCCACCGGCGTGATGGTGATGAGCGAGGCTTCGAAGGTCAGCGGTCGCGGCTCGGGAGCGATCGGCGTCATCACCGCCGACTCCGCGACCAGCGGCTCCGCTGGGACGGGCACCGCGAGCGCCGGGGCTTCGGGCGCGGCCGCTTCCGCTTCCGCGATCCTGGCCGGGGGTGGCGGTTCCGACGTCGGCGCCTCACCGGTGACGAGAGCGTGGCGGACGCTCGCCTCGGCCTCCGCCTCGGGCCAGCCGAAGGCCGAGCGGATCTCCCGGAGCTTGTGCTGGACGCGAGCCGCGTTGCCCGCGCCCATGCGTAGGAGCTGGCGCTGGGCGTCGCTCAGGCCCTCGAGGCGGTAATCGGCGAACACGTAGCTGCGGGTCCGCTGCTCGACCTCGATGGGCCCCGAGGGGATCTCCACCGCGAGCAGGTGGTCGACCGCAGCCTGCAGGCGGTCGGAGAAGTCGCCCCGGTGCCAGGCGACGTCGGCGCGGGCCCGGACGATCTCGGGCTCGAGCTCGCGGTAGAGGGCGACCGCGGCGTCGGCGTCGATGGAGTCGACGACGGCGGCCACCAGGTCGTAGCGGCGGTAGGTGCCGGCGGCGATGACCAGCCGCTCGTCGCTCTCGCGCACCAAAAACGGCCGCCACGGCGCCAGGAAGTCGAGGGCCTCGCGGGGGCTGTAGCCGTCGGCCACCGCCTCGACCGCGGCGGCGAAGCGCCCGAGCAGGTCGTCGGTGACCAGCCAGCCGGTCCACTGCGGGTGGGCGGCGAGGCCGGCGAGAACGGCCCGGATCAGCTCGTCGGCGGCCTCCGCCGGCGCCGGCTCGAGGCTGGCCGCCACCACCTCGGGAGCGGGGCTGGGCCCGGCCACGGCCGACGGGGCAGCCACCTCCACCGGCGGCCGGGTGTCCACGGTCCCGGTGATGCCACCCGCGAAGATCAGGAATCCGATGGTGACCGTCGCCACGACGAGGCCACCGATGATGGCGAACAGGCGATCGTCTCGGTTCATGGTCGGTCTCCTTTCTCGATCCCGAGCCCAGGATGACCGACGGCCGGGCGGCGGCGACGACCGCAATGAGGCCGCCGAAGGGTGATTCGTGGCAATTCGATGGCGAGGCCGAGCGATCGGCGGATTAAAATGACCGCGTGGAGCAACCCCTCGCCCTGGTTGGACTGGCCGCCGCACTCCTGGTGGCGGTGATCGGCCTGGCGGTGGCGCTCCGGTTCCTCTACAAGGCGTGGTCGGACGTCTACCTTCGCCGCAATCGCCGCACCGGCGGTGACCGCCGCCAGGAGGACCTCCCGGTGCCGATGGAGCGCCGTCGGCGACCCGACAGGCGGCTCTGAGACGGGCCGAGGTCGGCCTGCCGCAGCGTCACGGTGTAAAATGGGCCCCGAGCTGCGCCGGTCGGACGCGGCGCCGCCGAGACCCGGAGAGAGCCGATGCGCTTCGACAACGTCCAGATCCTCAGCGTCGCCCACGTCGACGCCCCGCACCCGGTGGGCTCCGACGAGATCGAGTCCAGGCTCGCCGCCACCATGGAGCGCCTGGGCATCCCGGCCGGCATGCTCGAGCGCTTCTCCGGGATCGAGAGCCGGCGCCACTTCGACGAGAGCATGCCCCCGAGCGAGGCCGCCACCAGCGCCGGCGAGCGCGCCATCGCGGCGGCCGGCATCGACCGGCGGGATCTCGGGGTGGTGGTCAACACCTCGGTGTGCCGCGACTTCGTCGAGCCGTCCACCGCCGCCATCGTCCACCGCAACCTCGGCCTGGCGTCGACCTGCCTCAACTTCGACATCTCCAATGCCTGCCTCGCCTTCATCAACGGCATGGAGATGGTGGGCAACATGATCGACCGGGGCCAGGTCGACTACGGCATCGTGGTCAACGCCGAGAACACGCGCTACGCCACCCGCCGCACCATCGAGCGCCTGAGCCGTCCCGACACCGACTGGCAGACCTTCCGCGACGCCTTCGCCACCCTGACCCTGGGCTCGGGGGCGGTCGCCATGGTTCTCGCCCGCACCCTCGGCAGGGCCGGCGAGCACCGCTTCCTGGGCGGGGTCAACCTCGCGGCGACCCAGCACTGCCGGCTCTGCTACGCCCAGGTCGACAACATGGTCACCAACGCCAAGAAGCTCCTCAACCACGGCATGGAGCTGGCGCTGAAGACCTGGGCGAGGGCCCGCGACGTCCTGGCCTGGACCCCCGACAACATCGACCACTTCATCATCCACCAGGTCGGCAAGGCCCACACCGAGCGCTTCGCCAGGACCCTGGGCATCGACCTCGCCAAGGTCTTCCGTCTCTACCCGCAGCACGGCAACATCGGCCCCGCCGGGGTTCCCATCGTGCTGTCGAAGCTGGTCGAGGCCGGACGGCTCCACGCCGGC
Organism: Candidatus Methylomirabilota bacterium; assembly: GCA_035464095.1. Lineage (GTDB taxonomy): Bacteria > Acidobacteriota > Thermoanaerobaculia > Thermoanaerobaculales > Sulfomarinibacteraceae > JAHECW01. The sequence continues at coordinate 16,275 of DATHSO010000060.1, forward strand.
GACCGCATCGCCCTCATGGGCATCGGCAGCGGCATCAACTGCACCATGGCCGAGATCGTCTGGTAGCGCGGTTGACAGCGCCCCCCGGTCCCAGGCACAGTTCCCGGGCGAACCCACCGACGCCGGAGGCACCATGGTTCTCGACGTTGACTTCTCACGACTCGACGCACAGGACGCCCTCGACATCGCCAAAGTGATCGAGGACGAGGCAGAGCTCGCCTACGAGCACCTGTCGGCCTGGGTCGCCGGCGACGGCAACGCCGAGGCGGCCGAGTTCTTCACCCGCATGGCGGCCCTGGAGAAGCGGCACAAGGAGGCCATCGTGGCCCGGCGCACCGCGCTCTTCGGCGATGCGCCTCCACGGCACGACGAGTCGGCGCCGTGGCAGGCGGAGGTGCCCGACTACGAGGCCCTGGGCCGCGAGGTGAGCCTCGAGGACGCCTTCGAGGTCGCCCTCGAAGCCGAGGCCCGCGCCCGCGACTTCTACGCCGAGGCCATCGACTACCTCGACGAGCCGACGGTGGTGGAGCTCTTCGAGTGGCTCAAGCGGGCCGAGGTCGAGCACACCAGGCTGATCACCGACGAGCGGGAGAAGCACCGGCGCAGCGCCTGACCGGCCGTGGCCATCATGGACCCCGCCGGGCTGCCCAGCGGCCGCAGCCACCTCGATCCCGAGGACCGGGAGCGGCTGCTGCGCTTCGAGCTGCTGGTGGGCCAGCAGCGCTACCGCGACGCCCAGGACCTGGTGGAGGAGCTCTGGCTCGAGGCCATCGACGCCCACAAGCCCCTCTACCAGGCGCTCGCCAACGCCCTGACCGCGGTCTGCGCCCGCGAGGCCCGGCAGCGGCGCGGCGCGGCGGAGATCGCCCGCCGGACCCGCGAGCTGCTCAGGCCGTTTCCGAGGCGGGTTGTCGGGCTGGACCTGGACGCCCTGCTCGACTCGGTGGACGCCTTTGTCGAGCGCGGCGAGGGGCCGATCCTGCTGCTGCGGCAGGGATGACCATCACAAGGAATTCTTAATTCTTAATTGTTAATTCTTAATTAAAAATTGAGAACTGAGAATTTAGAATTGACCGGGGCGTGGTCTGGTAAGCTCGGGGCGTGGGTCGGAACGTCGTTGCCGGGGCAGTCTGTGCAGTCCTGCTGGGCGTGGCCGCGGGGTCGGTGGGCGCGGCGGACGTCGAGACCATCAGCCGCGGCTCGGAGGTGGTCCTCGAGGACCACCTGGTCCCGGGCAAGTACGTCCTCTTCGACTTCTACGCCGACTGGTGCGGGCCGTGCCGCGCCCTCGAGCCCCACCTGAACGCGCTCGCCGGGCGCCACGACGACCGGCTCGCCCTGCGCAAGATCGACGTCGTCAACTGGGACAGCGCGGTCGCCCGCCAGCACCGGCTGAGCTCGATCCCCCACCTGGTCCTGTACGGCCCCGACGGGGCGCGGCTCGCCGCCGGCGATGCCGGAGGGGTGCTGCGCCGCCTCGAGGCCGACCTGGGCGACCTCGGAGATCCGGCCGGGCAGCCGTCCGCCCTGGTCCCGGTGCTCGTGGTGGCCGCCATCTTCGCCGTGGCGCTCGGGCTGGTGGGCCGGCGGCGGCGAACGACGACACGCGCGGCCGCGGCGGCGACCGGCACCGCCGCCACCCTGCCGGCGGTCGACACCGCCGCCGACCCCGACGACCCGGCGATCTGGTTCGCCCTCCTCCAGGGCAGCCTGGAGGGCCCCTTCACGCGCTCCCAGCTGGCCGAGCTGGTGCGGCGGGGGACCCTCGACCGCAACGCCGAGGTGCGCCGGCGGGGCGACGCCGGCTGGCGGGCCGTCCATGAGCTCCTCGACTGAGGTGCGGCGGGACGGCCGGTGAGGGAGCGTCCACCGGTCGGCTCCTGGTTGCGGCTGCTCGGCCCCGGGATCGCGGTCGCCGCCACCGGGGTCGGGGCGGGGGACCTCCTCGCCGCCATGCTCGCCGGCGCCGAGCTCGGCACCGTCCTGCTCTGGGTCATCGTCCTCGGCGCCGTCCTCAAGCTCGCCCTCAACGAGGGCGTGGCGCGCTGGCAGCTCGCCACCGGCACCACCCTGCTGGAAGGATGGGGGCGCCACCTGGGCCTCGCCTTCCAGCTCGCCTTCCTGCTCTACCTCGTGGTGTGGAGCTTCGTGGTCGCGGGCGGGCTGATGAGCGCCTGCGGGGTCGCCGCCCACGCCCTGGTGCCCGGGGTCGGCATCGCCGCCTGGGGCGCGCTCCACTCCCTGGCCGCCCTGGCCCTGGTTCTGTTCGGCAGCTACCACCGCTTCGAAGCCGCCATGAAGGCGCTGGTCGGGCTGATGGTGGTGACCCTGCTAGCCAGCGTCGTGCTGGTCGGCCCCGACCTGCCCGGAATCCTCCGCGGCCTGCTGGTGCCGACCCTGCCCGCGGGCTCGGCGGCCACGGTGCTGAGCCTGATGGGCGGCGTCGGGGGCAGCGTCACCATGCTCTCCTACGGCTATTGGATCCGGGAGAAGGAGTGGACCGGCGGGGCGTGGCTCGCCACCGTCCGCCGCGACCTGGGCGTGGGCTACGCGCTGACCGGGATCTTCGGGGCCGCCATGCTGGTCCTGGCCGCCGTCGCCCTGAGCGGGGTCGGCACCATGCCTCCCGGCAGCCAGGGACTGGTCGCGTGCGGCGATGCCCTCAGCGAGGCCACCGCGCTGCGCTTCGGCGCCGGGGTCGGTGACGCGGCCCGCTGGGTCTTCCTGATCGGGCTGTGGGCGGCCGTGTTCACCAGCACCCTCGGCGTTTGGCAGGGGGTGCCCTACCTTGCAGCCGACTTCGCGCGCAACCTCCGGCGGGACGGCCGCGAGGTCGACGAGCGATCGTGGACCTACCGCGGCTACCTCCTCTACCTGGCGCTGCCGCCCATGCTCCTGCTGATTCTCGACCGGCCGGTCTGGGTGATCCGGCTCTACACCCTCACCGGCGGCCTGTTCATGCCGGTCCTCGCCGCCAGCCTGCTCTGGCTCACCACCCGGCGCTCCCTCATGGGCGACCTGCGGACCCGGCTCCCGGGGCTCGTCGCGCTGCTCGCTGCCCTCGCGCTGTTCGTGGCGGTCGGGGTGCGGCAGGTGCTCGACAGCCTCGGGTAGGGTCCGCGCGGACCCGAACCGGGTTTTCCACGTCAGCAACAGCACCCAGCGGCAAAAACCCGCGTCCGCGTCCGCGTCCGCGGCCGTGCCCGACGGACGGTGACAGCGGCAGCGGCAGCGGCAGCGGCAGCGGCAGCGGCAGCGCCAGCGGCAGCGACAGCGGCAGCGGCAGCGCCAGCGGCAGCGGCAGCGATCAGCGCCTCCGGGACGCGCGGGCTGGGCGCCTCCCCCGGGACGTGCCAGGCTCGGCATTGTGCCGGCACCATTCTCCCGATCAGAGTGCGCTCCGCACAATGCCCAACCTGGCAATCCACGGGAAGCGCGCCTCGGAAAGGGTCTCCCGGCTGCGAGGCAGGCCGCCGCTCGATGAGACGGCGCGGTCGCAGCCCCTCCCCTTGACCCCCGCGCGACCGCGCCGGCTCATCGACGCTGGGGCGCCAAAGGCGGCCCAGAAGGCCGGTGCCCCGGGACGCACGGCCTCGCGCCCAGCGGCAGGCTCAGCGATCAGGGTCAGCGACAGCGGCAGCGGCAGCGATCAGCGCCACCCGGGACGCGCGGGCAGGGCTCCTCCCCCTCTTCTCTCCGCCTCGAGGCGACGCGGGCTCGGTGCCTGGCACCGCTCCATCGCCTTCCGGGCAGGCCAGGCAACGACCCCGACCCGGACCCCGAACAACGCCATCGGTGCTACCGTGAATCTCTGCCCTCTCGAGGCGAAAGGAGGTCCACAACGGTGTTCCGAATCCGCAGGGTCTACGACACCATCCTCGCGCGCGACCGCGGGGCGGTGGAGCAGGTTCAGAGGATGCTCGCCGAGCGCCTCCCGGACCTGGATCGGAAGGAGATCGAGGACCTCCCGGACAAGCTGCGGCGGCCGGTGGAGCACGGCTTCCGCGCCATCCTCTACGTCGCCGAGAACCAGCGCCGCACGGTGAAGGCCTTCGCCCTGGTCTTCCACGAGCCTGACATCGGCTTCGTCTGGCTCGACTTCCTGGCGAGCGCCGGCGGCAGCGGCGGCCGCGGCGTCGGCGGCACCCTCTACGAGCGGGTCCGGGCCGACGCCCGCGAGCTCGGCGCCTGGGCGGTGCTCTTCGAGTGCCTGCCCGACGACCCGGCGCTCTGCCCCGACCCGGGCCACCGCCGACAGAACGCGGCCCGGCTGCGCTTCTACGAGGGCTTCGGGGCGCGGCCCGTGGTCGGGACCGCGTACGAGACGCCGGTGAAGCCCGGCGACGTCGAGCCGCCCTACCTGGTGGTCGACGACCTCGGCCGCGGCCGGGCGCCGTCGCGGTCCGCCGTCCGCGCCGCCGTGCGAGCGGTGCTCGAACGCAAGTACGGGCACCTGTGCCCGCCGGAGTACGTGGACCGGGTGGTCGCGTCGTTCACCGACGATCCCGTGCGCCTGCGCCCCTTCAGGTACCTCACCCCATCGGCCGACGCCGTGGCCGAATCCGACCACCGGAGCGAGCCGCCGCCGCCGGACCGGCGCATCGCCCTCGTGGTCAACGACCGCCACCTCATCCACCACGTCCGCGAGCGGGGCTACGTGGAGTCGCCGGTGCGCATCGACGCCATCCGGCGTCAGCTCGACCCCACCGGCCTGTTCGACGAGGTCGTGCCCCGTCGTTTCCCCGACCGCCACCTCGTGGCGGTGCACGACCGCGCGTACGTCGGCTACCTCGAACGGGTCTGCAAACGGGTCGGCGAGGGCCGGGCCGTCTACCCCTACGTTTTCCCGATTCGCAACGCCGCCCGACCGCCAAGGGAGCTCGAAGTGCGGGCCGGTTATTACTGCATCGACACCTTCACACCTCTGGACGGCAACGCCTACCGGGCGGCCCGCCGAGCCGTCGACTGCTCGCTCACCGCTGCCGCCGCGGTTCTGGAGGGCCGGCGACTGGCCTACGCCCTGATCCGCCCCCCCGGCCACCACGCCGAGCGCCGCGCCTTCGGCGGCTTCTGCTACTTCAACAACGCCGCGGTCGCCGCAAACGAGCTCGCGCGCCACGGCCGGGTGGCGATCCTCGACATCGACTACCACCACGGCAACGGCCAGCAGGACATCTTCTGGGAACGCGACGAGGTCCTCACGATCTCGATCCACGGACACCCCAACTTCGCCTACCCGTACTTCTCGGGCTTCGCCGACGAGGTCGGCTCGGGCCGTGGGCGCGGCGCCAACCGGAACTACCCGCTCGAGGAGCACGTGGACGGGCGTCGCTACCGCGAGGTCCTCGAACGGGCCCTGCGCCGCGTCGAAAAGCACCGCACCGAGATCCTCGTGGTCGCCCTCGGCCTCGACACGAGCCGCAAGGATCCCACCGGCAGCTGGGACCTCGGGACGACCGACTTCGCCGCCAACGGCCGCCTGGTGGGCGCCCTCCGGCTGCCCACCCTGGTGGTCCAGGAGGGCGGTTACCGCATCCGGAACCTCGGCGTCAACGCCCGCAGCTTCTTCACCGGGCTGTGGCAGGCGTCGGTGGGGCTCGCGGACCGGCCGGGGCCGAAAAAAAATTCCCCGAAATCACCTCCAACCTCTTGACAGCGGTCGGATTGGAGGTACGTTTTGTGGTGTGAGAGAGGACTTCGCTCCCGAGGAGCCCCCGAGTAGGGTCGGGCCCGATTCCGACGGTCGGAACGACCATCGGAAGGTGCGGCCCGTCCTCAGCCGTGGCGTCCCCTCTCCCCGTGGCTCGAGCTTCATCTCCACAGCCATGACCCGGCCGCGTCCGCGGCCACGGGAACCCCACTCCCAGGAGTAGGCCAACCATGCCCACGCGCCCTTCGGGGTCTTCCGCGCGCACGGCGCCGTCGCCCGTCGTGCATCTGAGCGAGCAGGTGGACGTCTCGCCTGTATCCGACCACCGTCCGGTGGTCCCGAGGAGAAACCAAACGATGCCCAAGCCCCGCCTCGCGACGGTGCGGACCGCCGCGCCGAGCAACCGCGAACGACTGTGCCGGGTGTTCAACGAGAGCTACGACTCAGAGGCCTGGTCGGACTGGCGCTGGCAGCTGCGCCACCGCCTCACCAGCCTCGCCCAGCTCGAGGCCTACCTCGAGCTCACCGACAGCGAGCGCCTCGGCCTGTCGATGGGGGCCGAGCGTTTCGCGGTCTCGGTGACGCCCCACTTCGCCGCCCTCATGAATCCCCACGACCCGTCGTGCCCCATCCGCCGCCAGGTGGTCCCCACCGCCGACGAGTTCACCGTCAGCCGCGGCGACATGGAGGACCCGTGCGGCGAGGACCACGCGTCGGCGGTCGAAGGGCTCGTCCACCGCTATCCGGACCGGGTCCTGCTGCTCGCCCTCGACACCTGCGCCTCGTACTGCCGGTACTGCACCCGGTCGCGCCTCGTCAGCCAGGGCTCTCTGGACGCGCTGCCCCGGCGCATGGGCGACATCCTCGACTACCTGCGCGAGCACACCGAGGTGCGCGACGTGCTGCTGTCGGGCGGCGACCCCCTGCTCATGTCCGACGACCGCCTCGACGCCCTGCTGGGCTCGTTGCGGGAGATCGAGCACATCGAGCTGCTGCGCATCGGCAGCCGGGTGCCGGGCTTCCTGCCCCAGCGGATCACACCCGAACTGGCTGCTGTGCTGCGCCGTCACCGGGTCTGGCTGTCGCTCCACTTCTCCCACCCCGCCGAGCTGACCCCCGAGGTGGCGGCGGCCTGCGACCTGCTCGCGGATTCCGGCATCCCGCTCGGCAGCCAGACCGTCCTCCTGCGCGGCGTCAACGACGACGCCGAAGTGCTCAAGCGACTGTTTCACGGTCTGGTCAAGAACCGGGTTCGACCCTACTACCTCTACCAGGCCGATCCGGTGGTCGGCACCGCCCACCTCAGAACCTCCATCGAGCGCGGCATCGAGATCATGAGCCGGCTGCGTGGCCACACCAGCGGCTACGCGGTCCCGACCTACGTGGTCGACGCCCCCGGCGGCGGCGGCAAGATCCCCGTCCAGCCCGAGACCGTGGTCGGCCGAAGCGGCAATACCTGGCAGCTCAAGAACTGGGCCGGCAAGGTCTTCAGCTACGTCGACCCGCCGGAAGGGAGCTGACGATGGGCCTGTCCATCGCCCTGTGCTACGACTCCAAGGAGGAGTACCTGGCAGCGGGCCACAGCACCCTCGAGGTCGCCGAGTTCGACGACGAGGGCGTCATCGCCGGCCTCGAGAGTGCGCTGGGTCGGCTCGGCCACCGGGTGGAGCGGGTCGGCCGCGGTCGCTCCCTGGCCGCCCGGTTGGTGGCCGGCGACCGTTGGGACCTGGTCTTCAACGTCGCCGAGGGCCTTCGCGGCCGCGCCCGCGAGGCCCAGGTCCCGGCCCTCTGCGAGCTCTTCGACCAGCCGTACAGCTTCTCCGACCCGGTGGTGTGCGGCCTCACCCTCGACAAGGCCCTGGCCAAGCGTGTGGTCCGGGACGCCGGGCTGCCGACCCCGGCCTTCGCCGTGATCCGGACCCTCGCCGACGCCGCCGAGGTCGGCCTGGACGGCCGGCTCTTCGTCAAGCCTCTGGCCGAGGGCAGCTCCAAGGGCATCGGGGCCGCTTCAATCGTCGAGCACCGCGACCGGCTGCCGGCGGTGTGCGCGACCCTGCTGGCCGACTTCCCGTCGGGCGTTCTGGTGGAGGAGATGCTGCCGGGCCGCGAGGTCACCGTCGGGGTCGTCGGCAACGGCACCGAGCGGCGGGTTGTGGCCGTGATGGAGGTGGTCTGGACCGAGCACTCCGAGGTCGAGGCCTACACCCAGCTCAACAAGGACGAGTACCTGGACCGCTTAGAGTACCGCCTCGTCGACGGCGAGCCCCTCGCCGTCGAGGCGGCCCGGCTGGCTCTGGCGGTGGCCGAGGCCCTGGAGTGCCGGGACGCCGCCCGGGTCGACCTGCGCTGCGACGCGAACGGGCGGCTGTCCTTCCTCGAGGTCAACCCCCTGCCCGGCCTGCACCCGGTGCGCTCCGACCTGCCCATCATGGCCCGCCTCGCGGGCCTGGCCTACGACGACCTCCTCGCGGCCATCGTCGACGCCGCCCACGAGAGGACCTTGCCCAGACCATGCGCCCCATCCTGGTTGCCCACAACGCCGTTGCAGCCGCCGACGACCCTTCCACCCGAGACGTCCTCGACCAGGTCGGCTTCGTAACCGCCGCCCTCGACGCCCTCGGGCTGCCCCACCGGGTCCTGGCGGTGGGCGATGGGGGTGTCGACGGAAGCGCTGTCCGCGGCGCCGCCGCCGTCTTCAACCTGGTGGAGTCGCCGCCGGGTCGACCCGGCTTCCAGGTCGACGCGGTCGCCGCCCTCGAAGACCTCGGTCTCCCGGTCACGGGCTCCCCCGCCGGGGTCATCGCCGCCACCACCGACAAGGAGGGCACCCGTCGCACCCTCGCCGAGGGCGGCGTCGCGGTGGCACCGGGCGGGCTGCTCGACCCGGCCGACCCCGGACTGCTCGACCGGGTGCCTCCTCCGTGGATCCTCAAGCCCTGCTCAGAAGACGCATCCCTGGGCCTCGACGACGACGCCGTGACCTCGGACCCGATCGAGGCGGTGGCCGCCGCCCGTCGGCTCAGCCTGCGCTTCGGGGACCAGCCGGTGCTGGTCGAGCACCTGCTCCCGGGACGGGAGTTCAACATCTCCCTGCTCGCCGACGGTGACGGGGTCGAGGTCCTGCCGCCGGCCGAGATGACCTTCGTCGACTTCCCGGACGACGAGCCGCGGATCGTGGGCTTCAAGGCCAAGTGGGCCGAGGACTCCTTCGCCTACCGCCACACCGTCCGCCGCTTCCTCGACGAGGACGAGGCACCCCTGCGATGCGACCTCGAGGCGGTGGCCCGCGCAGCCTGGTCGGCCTGCGGCCTCACCGGCTACGGCCGGGTCGACCTGCGACTCGACGAGGACGGCGTGCCGCGGGTCCTCGAGGTCAACGCCAACCCCTGCCTGTCGCCCGACGCCGGCTTCGCCGCCGCCGCGGTCGCGGCGGGCCACTCACCCGAGACCGTTGTCCGGCGGATCCTCGCCGCCGCAGGATGGATGCCATGAGCCCTCAAGCCGAACCCGCCGCCGTGACCGTCCGGCGCGACTTCCGGCCGTCGGACGTCGACGCCATCGAGCGCCTGCTCACAGCCACCGGCTTCTTCAACGCCGAGGAGCTGGAGGTCGCCATGGAGCTCGTCGACGACCGCCTCGCCACCGGGGAGGCCAGCCACTACCGATTCCTGGTCGCCGAGCACGGGGACCGGGTGGCCGGTTACGCCTGCTGGGGACCGATCCCCGGCACCGCCGAGTCCGCCGACCTGTACTGGATCGCCGTCGACCCGGAGCACCAGGGTCTCGGGGTCGGTCGAGCCCTGCTCGACGCCTCCGAAGGCTGGCTCGTCGAGGCGGGCCGGACCCGGGTCTGGGTCGAGACGGCGGGCCGGGCCCAGTACGCCCCGACCCGGGCCTTCTACCGCGCCTGCGGCTACCGGGTGGCGGCCGAGCTCGAGGACTTCTACGCCCCCGGCGACGACAAGGTGATCTTCCTCAAGGTGCTCGAGCCGGCCGGCTGAGGCCGGCCGGTCAGGTCCCGCGTCCGCGTCCTCCCGCGTCCGCGTCCTCCCGCGTCCGCGTCCGATGCAGCGACAGCGACCGCGACAGCGACCGCGACAGCGGCAGCGATCAGCGAGCAGCGTCCGGAACCGGATTCGGCGCTGCCGACCGCCGCAGCGCCCGTGAGGGCGGGTGTAAAACCCGCCCCTACGAGACGAAACCGGCAACCACTCGGCGAATCCGGCACCAACGAGACGAACCGGGAAACCACGAGGCGACCCGGAGACCACGAGACGAATCGGAAACCGCTCGTAGGGGAGGGTTTTACACCCTCCCCCCGGCTTGGACGCCGTGGCGTCCGAGCCGGATCGTGATCCGGACCGGGACCCGGAGTCGGTGCCGGTCGCTGTCGCTGATCGCCGATTGCTGATCGCCGTCCCTGACCGCCGTCCCTGATCGCTGTCGCTGATCGCTGTCGCTGCTTGCTGCCGCTGATCGCTGTCCCTGGTTGCTGCCGCTGCATCGGACGCGGACGCGGACGCGGACGCGGACGCGGGGGGAGGGGGACGCAGAGCGTCCCGCCGGCTCGATCCGACCTTGCCCGCTCGTGAAAGCTGGTACAAAATGGCCGGGCCCCCCGCGGGGGATCCCACAAGGAGGAGTCATGAAGGTCCACGAGTATCAGGCGAAAGAGGTCCTGGCTCGGTACGGCGTCGCCGTGCCCCGCGGCCGGCTGGTGACCGCGGCCGACCAGGCCCGCGCCGCCGCCGAGTCCCTCGGCGGCCGTGTCGTCGTCAAAGCGCAGATCCACGCCGGAGGGCGCGGCAAGGGCGGCGGTGTCAAGCTCGCCGCCGACCCGGCCGAGGCCGCCGACCTCGCCAACCAGATCCTGGGCATGACCCTGGTGACCAAGCAGACCGGCCCCGAGGGCCGGCTGGTGCGGCGGGTCCTCATCGAGGAGGCCCTGCCGATCGCCCGCGAGCTCTACCTGGGCATCGTCCTCGACCGCTCGGCCGGCTACCCGGTGGTGATGGCGTCGAAGTTCGGCGGCATGGAGATCGAGGAGGTGGCGGCGGAGAACCCGGACGCCATCCTCAAGGCCCACTTCGACCCGGACGTCGGGCTGCACCCCTACCTGGCCCGCAGGCTCGCCTTCGGCCTCGAGCTGGAAGGCGGCGCCTTCAAGTCGGGCATCGCCTTCATGAACGCCCTCGCCACGGCCTACGGCGACACCGACGCCTCGCTGTTCGAGATCAACCCCCTGGTCGTCACCACCGACGGCCGGGTGATCGCCCTGGACGCCAAGGCGAGCTTCGACGACAGCGCCATGTTCCGCCACAAGGACATCCTCGAGATGCGGGACCTGGACGAGGAGGAGCCCCTGGAGGTCGAGGCCTCCAAGTACGACCTCAACTACATCAAGCTCGACGGCAACATCGGCTGCATGGTCAACGGCGCCGGCCTGGCCATGGCGACCATGGACATCATCAAGCACTACGGCGGCGAGCCCGCCAACTTCCTGGACGTGGGCGGCAACGCCTCCCAGGAGCGGGTGGCCGCGGCGTTTCGCGTGCTGCTCTCCGATCCGTCGGTGAAGGGCGTCCTGGTCAACATCTTCGGCGGCATCGTCCGCTGCGACATGGTGGCGCGCGGCGTGGTCGCTGCCGCCGAGGAGGTCCAGCTCAGCGTGCCCCTGGTGGTTCGCCTCGAGGGGACCAACGTCGAGGAGGGCCGGCGGGTCCTCGCCGACTCGGGCCTCGACCTGACCGTCGGGGACGGCATGGCGGACGCCGCCGAGAAGGTCGTGGCCGCGGTGGGGAGGGCGTCATGAGCATCTGGGTCAACTCCGACACCAAGGTCGTCGTTCAGGGTCTGACCGGCAAGGAGGGCCGCTTCCACGCCGCCAAGTGCCGGGAGTACGGCACCAAGATCGTCGCCGGCGTGACGCCGGGCAAGGCCGGCGAGGAGGTCGACGGCGTCCCGGTCTTCAACACCGTCGACGACGCTGTCGCCGCCACCGGCGCTAACGCGTCGTTGATCTTCGTGCCGCCGCCCTTCGCCGCCGACGCCATCCTGGAGGCGGCCGACGCCGGCGTCGAGCTCGTGGTGTGCATCACCGAGGGCATCCCGGCCCGCGACATGATCCGGGTCCAGCGGATCCTCCAGGGCCTGCCGACCCGGCTGATCGGCGGCAACTGCCCGGGCATCATCACCCCCGGCCAGGCCAAGCTCGGCATCATGCCGGGCCACATCTCGATCCCTGGGCCGATCGGGGTCGTGTCCCGCTCCGGCACCCTGACCTACGAGGCCATCGGTCAGCTCACCACCCTCGGCCTCGGCCAGTCGACCTGCGTCGGCATCGGCGGCGACGCCCTGCCGGGCACCAACTTCATCGACTGTCTGGAGGCCTTCGCCAACGACTACGACACCGAGGGCATCGTCATGATCGGCGAGATCGGCGGCACCGCGGAGGAGGAGGCGGCGGAGTTCGTCAGCCAGTTCGTCCGCAAGCCGGTGGTCGCCTTCATCGCCGGCCAGACCGCGCCCCCGGGGCGGCGCATGGGCCACGCCGGCGCCATCATCTCGGGCGGCAAGGGCACCGCGGCCGACAAGATCGCCGCCCTCGAGGCGGCCAACATCGCGGTCGCCAGGACCCCGGCAGAGATCGGCGAGACCATGCAGCGGGCGCTGGAGAACCAGTCGCTGATCGATTGACGCAACCGGGATCGTGTAAAATCCCGTCGTTCGCAGTGGGGGAGGAGGAGTCTCGTGCTGCGAGGGGGCCCGGCGGTTCGCCGCCGGGCGTTTTATTTTCCTCCCGCGTCCGCGTCCGCGTCCGCGTCCGTGCCCGGCTCGATCCCGATCCCGATCCCGTTCCCGATCGGATGCGTTCCGGGCCATCGCATGTGAGAAACCGCAGATCACGCAGATCAGCGCAGATAGACCCATCGCAACGTCGCAAGCGCGCATGTAGGCATGTAGGTGCCAGGATTTCTCGAATTTCGGAAAACTCAGCCCACCAGTCGCACGATCCGGTCCGCGTCAAGAAACCACAGCTCGGTGTGGGGCGGCCCGTCGAGCTCGAGAGCTTGCTGGAGGGCGCCGGCGTAGGTCGCCAGCTGCGGCCGGTAGCGCTCGACCCGGTCGGCGACCTCGGCGTCGGTCGCGACTGCGTCGGTCTTGAAGTCGGCGACGACCAGGCGGCCGTCGTCGGGGTCGGTGTAGACCAGGTCGACGGCGCCGCTGACAACCGACGTGCCGTCATCGGCGATCGGCCACAGGAGGACGACGAGCTCGCGGGCCACGACCGACGGCGCGACCTCCCCGAGCCTGCACAGACAGCTTCCCCGCGCCAGGCAGTCGAGCAACCCGCCGAGGCGCTCCGCCGCCGCCGGGCGGTCGTCGGCGCCGAGCTCGGCCGCCGCCGCGGCGATAACTTCCTTCCGGCTACCCTCGACCTGCGGTGCCAGCTCGGCGCTCAGGTCGAGGCTCTCGAGGAGCCGGTGGATCACGGTGCCGACCACGGCCGCCGTGTCGCGTCGGGCGGCCACCCCGCCGGCGGGCGTCTCCGCCTCGGGATCGGCCTCCAGCCGGGCGCCGCCGCGGTGGGCCGCATCGGAGGCGGGCGACGACCAGCGGGCCGCCATCCGGTCGGCCGCGGCCCGCCGCGCCCGGGCCACGGCGCCGGCGTCGGCCGCGACCGCAGCGGCGTCGATCGCCGATGCCAGCGGCTCGGGGTCCGGGCCCGGCGGCACCGGCGCCTCGTCAACGAGGGCCGGGACGACCCAGCTCACCCCCGGCTCGCGGTCCGCCTCGCGGTCGACGCCCCGCTCCAGCAGCCGACCGATCACTGAGGGGTCGCCGCGGTGGGCCACGAGCTCGACCAGGCTCGAGGCGTGGCGCGGTGCCACCGTCTCCCCGGGGGTGGTCCAGCCACCAGACACCACCAGCCGCTGCTTGGCCCGGGTCATTGCCACGTAGAGCAACCGGACCGCCTCGGCCTTCGCCTGGAGATCGCGACGCCGCTCGGCGGCCGCCATCCCCGGCGAGCGCCAGCCGAAGAGCTCCAGCTCGGCGGTGCCGGCGTGCCGCCGCAGCACCGCGGCGGGCCCGCTCGAGGATCCCGTGCCGCGATGGGTCTGCACCAGGTAGACGTGCTCGAAGTCGAGCCCCTTGGCGCCGTAGATGGTCATGACGTGGACCGCATCGGCATCCAGGTCGGGCTCCGACACCGACGGCGCCTCCCGCTCCTCCGCCACCGCCCGGCGGAGGAAGCGGGCGATCTCGGCCGAGCCGCCGGCACCGCGAACCAGGGTCGCCTCGAGCTCGGCGAGGAAGGTGTCCAGGCGGGCCTGGCGGAAGCGTCCCAGGTGCCGGGCCGCCGCCGTGACCTCGGCGAGCCAGAGGGTCCGCAGCCGCTCCACGAAGAGGTCGGGCGGATCGGTGCGAATCGACCGGCGCAGCTCGGCGAGGCTGTCGAGGGCGCCGGTGAGAGCATCCCGCCAGCCCGGCACCGCGTCGAGCCCGGGCAGGCCGTCGGGCACTCGAGCGTCGCGGACGATCCCCCGGGCGGCCTCGAGGGCGGCCGGGTCGTCGCCCAGCCGGGTCGCGGCCGACGGCAGCCCGCCATCCCACAGCGGCGCCAACGCCCCGTCCGGAACCCCGACCGCGTCGGAACGCAGCACCGTCAGCAGGGCGACGGCGTCGCCGGGCTCGAGCACGGCCCGGACCAGGGCCGCCGCCTCGACGATCTCGCGCTGCCGGTAGTACCGGCGCTCGCGAGCGACCTCGAAGGGCACGCCGAGCTCCCGGAACGCGGTCAGCAGCTCCTCCTGGGCGGTGGTGGTGCGCAGCAGCACGGCCACGTCGCCGAAGCGGACCCCAGCCTCGTCGTGCAGGCGCCGGATGTCGCCCGCCACCGAAACCGCCTCGAGCGACGTGATGTCGGACGTCCTCCTCCCCGGGGGTGCAACCCGGCCCTCGTCGTCCGGGGTCCAGCAGATCCAGTGCTCCACGGCGCTCCACGGCAGGTGCTCGAAGCCGGGTGAGGCCGCCCGCTCGCCGGTGGCCTCGAGGGCCTCGAAGGCGGGTTGGATGCCGTGCTCGCGGACCATGACCGGCGCCACCACCCTCTCGACCTCGTCGAGGATCGGCTTCACCGATCGGAAGTTGCGGGTCAGGGGCAATCGCAGCCCGCCACCGGCTTCGACCAGCTCGACGAAGCGATCGTAGGCCTCGAGGTCGGCGCTCCGCCAGGCGTAGATGGACTGCTTGGGGTCACCGACCACGAACAGCCCGGGGCGCTCGTCGGCGGGGCCCTCCAGGGCGAGGCGGCGGACGATCCGGCATTGGACGTCGTCGGTGTCCTGGAACTCGTCCACCAGCAGCTGGTCGAGGCCCCGGCGCTCGGCGCGACAGATGGCGTCGTGCGCCTCCAGGAGGTCGGCCGCCCGCTCCAGCAGGTCCTGGAAGGTGGCGACCCCCCGCGCGGTCCGACGTCGCTCCACCGTCGCCAGCAGCTCGGCGAGAATCCGCCGGGCGGCGCCGAAGTTCTCCGGCTCGAGGCCGCGGAGGCCGTCGAGGCGGGCGAAGAGCTCGCCGGCCAGCTCGGCGAAGTCATCGGCGTCGGCGCCCAGAGCCGTCAGCTCGCCCTTCGCGAAGTCCGACCTCGACCACTTCCGCAGGCGCTTCCTCGCATCCGAGTCGATCAGATCGAGGGTCGCGCCGAGATCGTCGAAACCGGGACGCTCGCCGATGCTCTCGAGCCGGAGCTGCGCGGCGACCAGGCCTTCAACGGTCCGTTGCGCGACCTTGACCGCGGTGAGTCGACCGAGCCGCCCGGCCTCCGTGGCGAGCAGGGCCCGGATCGAGCCCAGGAGGTCACCGGCCATCGTCGCGGCCAGGTCGCCGTCGAAGGGGTCCCGGGCCAGGTCGGCCGGCCGGGCGCCGGCAGCGACCAGGTCGCGCAGGGCCTCGGCGATCATCGCCGGGCCGACGCCGGCGCCGGCGAGCCGCTCCCAGTCGGCCGCCGGGGCGCCCCGCTCGAGCTCGCGCAGCGCTTCCGCCACCACCTCGTCCACGATCGCCTCGACCACCGAGCCGTCGGCGTCGACCTCGAAGCGGGGGTGGAGGCCCGCCTCGAAGGGATGGGCCGCGAGCAGCCGCTGGCAGAAGGCGTGGATCGTGGTGACCGCGAGCCGGTGGGTCTCGCCGGCCAGGGCCGCCGCTCGCGCCGCGAGCTCGTCGGCCTCGAGCTCCGCGACCTCCCCACCCGGCGCCCAACCGACCGGGGCCCGGCCGGCGGCGAGCCCGCTCAGGGCCTCCC
Organism: Candidatus Methylomirabilota bacterium; assembly: GCA_035464095.1. Taxonomy (GTDB): domain Bacteria; phylum Acidobacteriota; class Thermoanaerobaculia; order Thermoanaerobaculales; family Sulfomarinibacteraceae; genus JAHECW01. The sequence continues at coordinate 32,231 of DATHSO010000060.1, forward strand.
CTATCCGGGTCGCCATCTCGGCCGCAGCGGCCTCGGTGAAGGTGATCGCGACCACGCCCCGGAGGACCTCCCGCGCAACCGCTTCGTGGAGCTCGTCGTCATCGGCGTGGCGGGCCCACCCGTCACCGACGCACCACGCGGCGACGCGGGCCACCAGCAACGCCGTCTTGCCGGTCCCGGCGCCCGCCTCGACCACCACCGGAACCCGGAACTCGGACTGGGCGGCGGCCCGGGTGGTCTGGTCGCCGTCGGTCGGGTGCTGTCGGCCGCTCACGAGGCCGCCTCCCGATCCGTCCCGAGCCACCACAGCCGCCGGGCAGAGGCCAGACCCACGACCCCGGGATCCTCGGCGCCGGCCATGACCGCGACCAGCTGGGCGGCGAAGCCCGAGTCGTCCCGTCGGCAGGCCTCGGCCACAGGGCAGAAGCGGCAGTGGTCGGGCTTGTCCCGCTTGCCCGGCTCGGTGATCCTCGGGAAGGCCACCCCCTCGGTCAAGGCCTCGTCGAGCACCGCCAGCGACGCCTCGAAGGCCTGCCGCAGCCTGGGGTCGTCGCCGGAAGCCGCCACCTCCCGAGCCTCGGGGGGCGTGTCGCCGATGTCGGGCCGGAGGTACACGTAGCGGCCGACCCCGCCGCCGGAGGGAGCCGCGAGCGCGTAGGCAACGGCCTGCAGCACCCGGCCGGACTCGACCTTCTTGACCAGGTGCTCGTCCCGCTTCGAAGGGGTCTTCACCGTCGACAGCGGTCTCCCGGTCTTGTAGTCGGTGGCCACCGGGCCGGTGTCGAGACGGTCGGCCCGAAAGGCCAGGATCGGCCCGAAGGCCGCCGAGCGGAGCTCGCCCTCGATCTCGGCCGCGAGGACGCCGTCAACCATCGTGCCGCCCCGCCACTCCACCTCGCTCGCCACGGCGAGGATCGGGCGCGCCCGGGCGGCCAGGAGCCGGGCGAAGCCAGGGCCCCCGACGCCGTTGGCGAGCGCCACCCGGCGGGCAGCTTCGTCGAGCAGCGCCTCCACCCGGGCGCCGGCGGGCCACGGGACCCGTTCGGGACAACCCTCGAGGGCCTCCTCGAAACCGACCCGGGCGCTGCAGCCGGCACCGGTGACGATGACCTCGAGGACCTCGTGGACCACGGAGCCCACCAGCAGGGGGTCGAGGTCGGGCAGGCCCAGGTGCGGGTCGGGCAGGGGCCGAACGCCGAGGCGCCGGGTGATCAGCTCGCGCAGTGGACAGGTCGCCGTCTGCTCCAGGTGGGTCACCCAGACCCGCTCCCCGGGCGCGACGGCGTCGCCCACGAAGCCGGACCAGGGGCCGAGGGCCGACGGCCCGGGCCGGCGCTCCGCCGCCCGGACCACGGCCTCCCGCGCCGCCGCCAGCCGGTCGGCCGCCACCGTGGCCGGCGCCGACGGCGCACCGTGCCGGCCCTCCGCCACCGCCAGCTCGAGCAGGGCCGCGAGGCCGTCGCCGGCGCCCGCCGCCGCCGACGCCACCGCGTGCTCGTAGGCCGGCCGCGGGCCGCAGCGGCGGTGGTGGGGCGACCACAAGGCCGGCGCCGTCACCGTCCCGGGGGCGCCCTCGGCGGCCCGGAGCCGCTCGACGAAGGGCGACGGCGCGGTCCGCCGGCCGTCGTCGCGCAGGTGCCAGCTGAGCCGGACCGCGGGCGCGGACGACAGCAGCTGGGCGAACAAGTAGCGCTCCTCGTCCGCCGACCGCGCCTTGACGGGCATCTCCGGTAGCACGTCCGAGGCGAGCCGGGCCCGCACCAGGTCGGGGAGCATGGCGTCGTCCACCACCTGGCGCGGGAACACCCCGCGGTTGACCCCGCACACCACCAGGTGGTCGAAGGTGCGCGCCCGGGCCTCGGTCACCGTCAGCAGCTGGACGCCGCCGCCGCGCCCGCCCAGGGGCTCGTCGCCGACACCGTCGAGGCGCTTGACGAGGGCCGAGGTCCACTCCGAGGCGTCGACCTCGAGGGCCGCGGGAAGCTCGGCCGCGAGCTCGTCGGCGGCGGCGAGGATCGCCAGCGCCTCGTCGCCCCGGGGCTCCCAGCCGAGGGCCGACACGAGCTGCGAGGTCTGCCGCCGGTGCCCGGCCGCCACGGCGGTCGCGGGCCAGCCGTCGAGCACCGCCACCAGCGCCCTCGCCCGCTCGGCCGCAGCCGTGACCCGGGACGGCGCGAGCCGGCCCGACCGCCCGGCCCCGGCCGGCGACACCCCGTCGGCCAGCGGCAGCGGTACCCCCCTGCCGAGGCGGGCGTCGTCGGTTCGGAGCTCGGCCAGGTCCCGCAGGCGGGCGAGGGCCAGCACCCGCAGGCCGAGCAGCAGGGCGACGTCGCCCTCGAGCCCCCCGGCGAGCTCGGTCCAGAGGTCGAGCTCGGCGTCGCCGCCGCGGCGGATCAGGTCCGCGAGGCGTCGAGCCCTGCCGCGCGACCGGCCGCCGGCGGCTCTGGCGTCGACCCCCGAGAAGGGCACCCCGAGGCGGCGCAGCTGCCGGCGCAGGGGAAGCCCGAGGCTCCCCAGGGTGCGGGCGACCACGCCGATCGCCTCCGGCCGGGCGCCCGAGGCGATGACCGACCGCAGGTGCTCGGCGACCCACCGCGCCTCCGCCTCCGGGTCGGCGGCCTCGGCGAAGCCCAGGTCGGGCGCCGCGGAGGGTGCCGGGTCGAGCTCCCGCCGGGCAGCGCCCAGACGGACCTCGAGTCGCTCGAGGTAGGCGTTGCCGGGATCGTCCGTGACCGGTCGCGCCGGGTCCGGCACCCGGTCCAGCAGCACCAGGCCTCCGACCGCTCCGACGGCTTGTGTCAGCAGGTCGGCGGCGACTCCCGTGAGGTCGGCGAAGCCGTGGACAAACAGGGCGCGCGACGGCAGCACGCGCTCGTCGTGCTCGGCGAGGAGCTCGGCCGCCAGCCGGTAGATGGCGCCACGGGGTTGGGCGTCGACGACGTCGGCGGCTTCGAGGGCGCGAGCTGTGACCCGCACCAGGGCCGCGGCCCGCTGCCGGTTGGGGAGGGGGACCGCCGGGCCGAGCTCGTCGATCCGCTCGAGCACTCCCTCCTCGTGATCGGGACCGAAGCCCGCGTCGACCAGGTCGCTGATGGCCCCGAGGATCGCGTCGTAGCCGTCGACGAGGCCCTCGAGCTCCGACGCGAGAGCCGGCTCCTGCCTCGCGAGGCGCCGGGCGAGGAGGTCGAAGCCCGCCGGCCGGACCGGGCCCGCGGTCCCCGCCCGCTCGAAGATCTCGTTGGCGACCCCGCCGAGGGTCTGGACGACGACGCCCGCCACCGCGCCGCGGGTCTCCACGAGCCGCCGCAGCAGGTGCAACCGCAGGCTCCGCGACGGCACAACCACGCGCACCGGAGGATCGAGCTCGACCGCGGCGCGCGGCAGCAGCCTCGCCACCTCGGCGAGCAACCGCTTTTCCGTCGCCCGCGCACCGCGGCACACGATGACCTTCGACCGCTCCTGATCCGTCATGCTTCCCGAATCGCAGCACGCACCGGCGGCGGTGTCAAACGGTCGAATTCTGAATTCTCAATTCTCAATTCTGAATGACATCGCACAGAGAACGCATCGCCGCCTCGATCCCATGCGATGACAATTTAAAATTCAGAATTCAAAATTTAGAATTGATGGGTTGTACTACGATTTCGACATGGCACGACCTACCGGGCCCGAGGCCCTGACCGACCTGCTGGGCATCCGCCATCCGATCATCGGCGGCGCCATGTACCCGTGCTCGAACCCGGAGCTGGTGGCGGCGGTGACCGAGGCGGGGGGGATCGGAGTCCTGCAGCCGGTGTCCCTGGTCTACGCGCACGGATGGGACTTCCGCGACGGCGTGCGCTTCATCCGCAGCCTGACCGGCGGGCCGATCGGGATGAACGTCCTGACCGAAAAGAGCTCCGACCGCTATCTCGAGCGGATGCAACAGTGGGTCGAGATCGCGATCGAGGAGGGCGTGCGGTTCTTCGTCTCCTCGCTCGGCAACCCGAAGTGGATCGTCGAAGCGGTCGAGCCCCACGGCGGTCTGGTCTTCCACGATGTCACCGAGCGGAAGTGGGCCGACAAGGCGGTGGCCGCGGGGGTCCACGGGCTCATCGCCGTCAACTCCCGCGCCGGCGGCCACGCCGGATCTCGCTCCCCTGCCGAGCTCCACCACGAGCTCGCCGATATCGGCCTGCCCATCGTTTGCGCCGGGGGCGTCGGCGACGTCGCGGCCTACCGGGAGGCGCTCAACATCGGCTACGTCGGCGTCCAGATCGGCACCCGGCTCATCGCCACCGTCGAGTGCACCGAGTCCGACGACTACAAGCGGGCAATCATCGGCGCCGGCGAGGACGACATCGTGCTCACCCACCGGATCACCGGCGTGCCGGTGTCGGTCCTCCGCACCGAGCGGGTGAAGCGCGAGGGCACCGAGGCCGGTCCCATCGAGCACTGGCTGCTCACCCACCCCCGGGCCAAGCACTGGATGCGCGCGTTGTACTCGATCCGGTCGGTGATCGGGCTCAAGCGCGCCAGCAGGCGCGGCGTCGTGTCCCACCGGGACTACCTGCAGGCAGGCAAGAGCGTCGCCGGGATCCACGAGGTCCGGCCGGTCGCCGACATCATCCGGGAGTGGACTGCCGAGTAGCTGTCAGCGACCAGCGATCAGGGGCAGCAAACAGCAACCAGGGGCAGCGACAGCAACCAGGGGCAGGGACAGCGGCAGCAACCAGCGGCAGGGGCAGCGACAGCGATCAGCGGCCGCGACAGCGGCTGCTCCCGGGTCCGGGTCCGGGTCCGGCTCAGGCGCGTCGGCGCCCGAGCCGGGGGGAGGGTGTAAAACCCTCCCCTACGAGCGGTTTCCGACTCGCCTCGCGGTTTCCGGTCTCGACTCGTAGGGGCGGGTTTTATACCCGCCCTCACGGGCGGTGCGGTGGTCAGCGGCGCCAAACCCGGGTGAGGACACTGATCACTGCCGCTGCCCCTGCCGCTGTTTGCTGCCGCTGATCGCCGGTTGCTGGTCGCTGTCCCTGATCGCTGCCGCTGGCGCTGACATCGGGCACGGACGCGGACGCGGACGCGGGATGAGGCGGGGTTACTGGATCACGATCGGCGGCATCCAGACCTCGCCGGGCAGGTCGACGACCCCGGTGGTCATGAAGCGCTCCATCTCCTCCAGGGCGGCGAGGACGGCGGCCTCGTCGGAGCGGTGGGCGATGAGCTGCTGCCACCAGGGCTTGGCGACGGGGAAGTCCACCAGCCTGACGTCGGCGTCGACGTCGATGTCGGCCAGCTTCTTGGCCTCGTCGAGGGCGGTGTCGAAGCCGCCGAGGACGTCGACCAGACCGTTGTCCAGGGCCTGCTCGCCGGTGAAGACCCGGCCCCGGCCGATGGCGTCCACCTGCTCCCAGGTCATGCCCCGCGACTCGGCGACCAGGGTCACGAAGCGGTCGTAGATCGTGTCGAGCACCCGGTCGACGATCGCCCGCTGCTGGTCGTTCCAGTCCTCCAGCGTGCCGTAGATGTTGGCGTTGGCGCCGAAGTCGGCCTTGCCGAAGGTCACCCCGAGCTTGTCGTTGAAGAACGGTTCCATGTTGAGGTGGCCGGTGAGGACGCCGATGGAGCCGGTGATCGTCCCCGGCATCGCCACCACCTTGTGCGCGCCGCAGGCGATCCAGTAGCCGCCCGAGCCGGCGACGTTGGACATGGAGACCACCACGGGGACCTTCTCGGCGGTCCGGGCCATCTCCTGGCGGATGATCTCCGAGGCCAGGGCGCTGCCGCCGGGCGAGTCGACGCGGAAGACCACCGCCTCGATGCCGTCGTCCTCGCGCACCGACCGGAAGGCCTGGGCGATGGTGTCGGCGCCCATGATATCGGTGGCGCCGAACAGGGGGTTGAACTCGCGCCGGTTGGGGCCGCGCATGATGCCGCCGACCGCGGTGACGACGGCGATCTTGGGCCCGCCCGCGGTCCACCGGTCCCGCTTCAGGTAGCTGCCCATCCCGACGATCTCGGCGCCGTCGGCCTTGTCCTCGATCCGGCCGGTGAACTCGGTCCAGTCCTCGCGATGGTCGACTAGGCCGGCCTCGAGGCTCTCCCCGCCGAGCAGCGGCCCGCGGTCGATGATCTCGCGGACCTCATCGACGCTCATGGCGCGGCCCTCGGCCACGTCCTCCACCAGCTGCTCATACAGCGAGCCCACCAGCCACTCGACCATCTCCCGGGCCTCGGGGGTGAAGTCGCGCTCGGTGTAGAAGAAGCGGGCGGTCTTGTAGTCGCCGCGGCCGGGAAACTCCGGCTTGATCCCGAGCTTGTCGAAGGTCCCGCGGATGAAGGACGAGCGCACCGAGTAGCCGATGAGGTTGACGTCGCCCCCCGGGTGGATGGAGATCTCGTCGCAGGCGCTGGCCAGGTGGTAGACCGAGTTGCCCGGGGCGAACTCGCCGGCGGTCTCCAGGTAGGCGGAGGTCCACTTGCCGGCGGCCCGGACCCGGCGCAGCAGGGTCCGTAGCTCCTGGGTGGTCGCGGTGGCCGCTCCGAAGTCGGCGATCTTCACCCGGACGCCCACCACCCGGTCGTCCTCGGCGGCCCGCAGCAGCGCCTTGCGAAGGTCTCGCAGGCTCGTGGTCTGCTCGCCCATGAGCTCGGCGAGCGGGTCCTCGGCCGCGATCTCGACGATGGGCCCCGCGATGCTGACCGCGAGCACGGCCCGCTTGGGCAGGCCGGGGGCCGCAAGACCCTTGACGAGCAGGGCGACCACGAGCACGCCGATCACGAAGATCAGGCATCCGACACCGAGCACCACCGAGCGAGCCTTGGCCACGAGACACCTCCGCAGGCTGAGTCGGCCGCATGGTAGCAGAGGCGAGCGCGCCGCCGCCGGCCGACCCGTGCTTCGAGATACGGAGCTCGCCGGCCAGGGTTGACCCTCCGGCGCCACGGTGGATGCTCGAGGGGCGTATCCCGTACACTCGAAGAGAGGCCCCCCTTCGAGGCGAGGGCCTCGGAGGCGAAACCATGACCACGTTGCTTCGCCCGGCCCTGCTCACGGTGGCGGTCGGGCTGCTGTCCGCAGCCGGGACCGCCGGCGATCGGCCCCCCGGAGGCATTCCGACCGACCGGGGAGGGTCCACAGCGCCCGGGGCGGTGGTCGCCCGCCCCTTCGACGAGCCCGACGCCGCCGCCGAGCACGCCTGGCGCAAGCGGCAGGGTCCGGGCCCGGGCTTCGACTCGTCGGCGGCCTACCGGGCGGCCCGCGATCACATGGACCGGATGCCGCGCTTCTCCACCAGCCTGGGGACCGCGCTGGCGGCGCGCCCTCGACCGTCCGCCCTCGATCTGGCGGCGTTCGCGACCAAGCGCCTGCTCGGAACCTGGGGACCCCTCGGCCCGGGCAACATCGGCGGCCGGACCCGGGTGCTGGTGATCGACCCCACGGACCCCGACACCATGTTCACCGGCGGCGTCTCGGGCGGGGTCTGGAAGACCGTCGACGGCGGCGGCAGCTGGTTGCCCCTCGCCGACCGCATCGCCAACATCGCGGTCAACGCCATGGCCATGCGCCCCGACGACCCGCAGACCCTCTACATCGGCACCGGCGAAGGCTACTTCCGGGAGGAGGTGCGGGGAACCTGGCTGCCCCTGCGCGGCGCCGGGATCTTCGAGACCCGGGACGGCGGCGCCTCGTGGCAGCACCTCGGGTCCACGTCCGGCGAGGACTTCCAGTGGGTCAACGACCTGGCGGTCAGCCGCAAGGACCCGGACCGGATCTACGCCGCCACCCGCACCGGGATCCACATCTCGCCGGACAGCGGCGAGACCTGGCAGCACGCCCTCGAAACCTCGGTGAAGGGCGGCTGCCTCGACCTCGAGCTTCGCGACGACCAGGCCCAGGACTGGCTCTTCGCCGCCTGCGGCACCCTCGACCAGGCGACGGTCTACCGAGCCCGAATCGACGGCGACATCGAGTGGGAGCCGGTTCTGTCGGAGCCCGGCATGGGGCGGACGACCCTGGCCGTCGCACCGTCGCAGCCGAGCACCATTTACGCCCTGTCGGCCTCCAACCTGCCCGGGCCCGGCGGCCTGTACGAGCAGTCGCTGCACGCCGTCTACCGGTCCACGGGCGGCGGCGCCGCCGGCACCTGGGAGGTCCGGGTCGCCAACACCGACCCCGACAAGCTCAACACCCTGCTGCTGACCAACCCGGTCGCCGCCTCCTACCGCGACTGCGGCTTCGCCACCTCGGACCGGTGGATCCCCATGGGGTGGTACTGCAACATCATCGCCGTCGACCCGGTCGACCCGGAGGTGGTGTGGGCCGCCGGGGTCGACCTGTTCCGCTCCGACGACGGCGGCCGGGACTGGGGGGTCGCTTCCTACTGGTGGGCCCCGGAGTGGGCGGGGAGCTTCGCCCACGCCGACCACCACGCCATCGTCTTCCACCCCGGCTACGACGGCGTCACCAACCGGCGCATGTTCAGCGCCAACGACGGCGGGATCTTCGTCACCGACAACCCGAGGGACCCGGTCGGGGACAGCCTCGAGGCGGTCTGCGAACCGGCGTGGTCGTCGGTCCGGTTCCGCGACCTCAACCGCAATCTGGGGATCACGCAGTTCTACCACGGGACGCCGTTCCCCGGCGGGGCGAGCGTCATCGGCGGCACCCAGGACAACGGCACCCTGCTCGGTGAGGACCGGCTCGGGACCGACGGCTGGGTCCAGGTGCTGGGCGGCGACGGCGGCTACACCGCGGTCGACCCGACCTCGCCGAACCTGGTCTACGCCGAGACCCAACGCTTCGGCTTCGCCAAGTCCACCGACGGCGGCCGCAGCTACCGCGAAGCGGACTCCGGGGTCGCCGACGCCGGCTTCCTGTTCGTCACGCCCTTCACCATGGACCTCAACGAGCCCCAGCGCCTGTGGACCGGCGGCCTCCGCCTGTGGCGCACCGACAATGCGGCCTCGTTCTGGCGTGCTGCCAGCCGCTCGCCCCTGGGCCCGGGCCAGGTGAGCGCCATCGCCGTCGCCCCCGGCAACTCGCAACGGGTGCTCGTGGGCACCACCGAAGGCGACGTTCACCGCTCCGAGGAGGCCCTGTCGGCGAGCTCGACCACCGCCTGGCCGTCGGCTCGCCCGCGGCCCGGCTTCGTGTCGTCCCTGACCTTCGAGCCCGGCTCCCAGGAGGTGGTCTACGCCACCTACGCGGGCTTCGGGGGGAGCCACGTCTGGCGGTCGGAGGATTTCGGCCGAACCTGGGAGCCCCTCGACGGCGACGGCGCTGCCGCCCTGCCCGACATCCCCGTCCACTCCCTGGCGGTGGATCCCGGCAACCCGCGACGGCTCTACCTGGGCACCGACCTCGGGGTCTTCACCTCAGCCGATCAGGGCCGCACCTGGGCGGTCGAGAACACCGGCTTCGCCAACGCCGTCACGGAGTGGTTGGCGGTCGGCGACGGCCCCTCGGAACGGCCGTGGCTCTACGCGTTCACCCACGGCCGCGGCGCCTTCCGGGTCGAGCTGACCCCGCCGGCGACCGCCCCCCGCCACGGCGGCTCCCGGGTCGCGCCGTAGGGTTCACCGCGGGGATCGCAGGGAACGCTGGCCATCGCATTTCTGACTCATCGCAGTCCATCGCAGCCGTCGCACGTTGACCTGCAACGGCTGCGATGGCTCAAAAATGCGATGTCTTCGCGTGCGATGCTCAGCGCTCTCCGCGCTCTCCGCGGTTCAACCTACGACGGCTGCGATGGCTCTCTTGTGCGGTGGTGCGATGGATCAATCAACGCGAAGCTCCGCGCTCTCCGCGTTCTTCGCGTTCTTCGCGGTTCAACCTGCGACGGCTGCGATGGCTCTCGTCTGCGATGGCTACGATGGGTCCATCTGCGTTGATCTGCGTGATCTGCGGTTGCTCAAATGCGATGGCTGCGATGCTGCGATGGTGCGACGGCGCGTCGTCGCGGTCAGCCCGACGCCGCGGAGCGCTTGACGACCCAGCGGTAGAGCCCGGCGGAGTTCTCGACCATGGGGCAGAGCCGCCGGTAGCGGGCGACGGTCTCCTCGGGCAGCGACTCGGCGGCGATCTCGGCCTCGTCGAGCTCGAGCAGGGCCTCGCCGAGGCGGTCGCGGTCGCCGCCCTCGGCCACGACCCGCTCGGCGACCCCGGTCCAGCGCAGCAGCCGCGCCTCGAGCTCGTCGAGGTGACGGGCCGGGTCGGCGAAGACACCGTAGTGGGTCAGGGCGAGCCGCTCGGGCTCGAGCCGGCGGAGCAGGTCGAGGCTCGCCCGCCAGGCCTCCACGTCGATGTCCGGCGGCGGCATGGGCGGCAGCACGTGGTCGGCGCCGGGGAAGCGCACGCCGGCCACGTCGCCGGTGACCACGTCGCCGCCGACCTGCCAGACCACGTGGTGGAGGGCGTGGCCGGGGGTGTGCCAGCCGGTCACCTCGAGCTCGCCGACACGCACCGCCTCGCCGTTGGCCACGGTCCGCAGGGACTCCTGAGGCACCGCCTCGGTGCTCCCCCACAGGGGCTCGAGCATGGCGCCGTAGAGCCGCTCGGCGCTGGGCAGCAGCTTGGCGTGGGGGTCGACGAGGTGGGCCGCCCCCGCGGGGTGGGCGTACACCGTGCACCCGGAGCGCTCGACCAGCACTCCGGCCCCGCCCGAGTGGTCGAGGTGGACGTGGGTGACGAAGATGGCCGCCAGCTCGTGAAGGGCGAAGCCGAGCCGCGCCAGCCCCTCCTCCACCGCCGGCACGGTGCTCGCCGGGCCGCTCTCGAAGAGCACGACCCGGCCGTCGCCGGTGGCCACCGCGAAGGCGGCGATGATCTCGCTGAAGCCCTGGAACCCGAGGTCGATGGTGGTCAGTGGCGGCATGGGTCCTCCCGTCGCGCCGCCCAGTGTAGCGGCCCTGCTGACAGGGCGTGTCGCTCGACCCATATTGAGAGTAGAGAGTCACGTCGACAAGCGGCGGGGAGGTGCACCATGTCGTGGGTCTACTCGTGCCCGCACTGCGGGTCGGTCCTCAACCCCGACGAGACCATCATCCTGATCGGGGTCCGGGAGGACGTCCGGGTCATGGTCGGGCTGCGGCCGGAGCCCGGGGACTACCAGGTGGCGGTCCCGCCCGGCTTCGCCATCGAGCCGGGCTCGGTGTGGGACTTCCAGTGCCCCCTGTGCCGGGACAGCCTGATCTCGGAGCTCTCGGATGACCTCTGCTGCCTGGACATGATCGCCCGAGGAGTCCGCCACCGGGTCTACTTCTCCCGCACCGCCGGCGAGCACGCCACCTTCGTGCTGTCGGCGGAGGGCCTCGAGCAGTACGGCGAGCACGCCGACCGGCACTCCCTGGAGATCCTCGAGCACGTCTGACGGCCCTCGCCGGCGCCTCCGGCAGCCACCGCAGTACACTTGGGCCGTGACCGACACCTTCGAGCAAGAGCCCCGCCCGCTGCGCGGTCCGGCGGCCGTCGCCCACTTCGGTGTCCTCGCCCTCGGACTCGGCTACGCCGTCATGGTTGCGATCCACCGGCCGCCGCTGGCGGCCATGGTCGGCGGCTCGCTGCTGGCGACCCCCGCCCGCGCCCAGCTCCTCTCGAGCCTGCTGCTGTGGACGATCGTGGCGGCACTGCTCATGGCCGCCGGTCTCGCCTGGTCTTGCCGCCGCGACCGAGGGCCCTCGACCCTGGGCGAGCTGGTCGCCGCCCTGTGGCCCCTGAGCCTGCTGCCCGTCGCCTGGTACGCCTTCGACATCGCGACATGGTCGGCGAGGCCGGTTCTGCTGTACGCCGTCACGACGGCGGCCGTCGGCTACTGCGTGGTCCGGACCGAGCTGCCCGCGGTGCGCGGTCGCCGGTCACTGCCGGCACGGGTCCGCGAGCTCGCGCCGCGCCTGCTCCTGATTGCCGCCATCGCCGCCTACGTGGGCTACGTCTCCTTCCACACGATCGTCAACCACCGCTCCCTGGGCACGGCCGCCTTCGACCTGGGGATCCACGAGAACACCCTGTGGAACACGGTCCACGGCGAGCTCTTCCACTCCTCTCTGGAGGGGGGCTCCCACCTCGGCGTCCACACCTCCTTCGTGATGCTGCTGATGGTGCCGCCCTATGCCGCGTTCCCGGCCACCGAGACGATGCTGGTCATCCAGGCGCTGGTCATCGGCCTCGCTGCCTGGCCGCTCTTCTTCCTCGCCCGGAAGGCCCTGGGCAGCGAGCCCCAGGCTCTCCTGCTGGCCCTTCTCTGGCTGAGCCACCCGGCGGTAGCCGGCGCCAACTTCTACGACTTCCACGCCGTCGCCTTCGCGCCCCTGTTCCTGTTCGCCGCCCTCGCCTTCTGGTTCGAGCAGCGGTGGCGCCCGTTCTGGGTGTGCATCGCCCTCCTGCTGACGGTCAAGGAGGACCTGGCCATCGTGGTCGTGCTGCTCGGGATCGTGACCTGGCTCGGCGGCCACCGCCGGCAGGGCTGGCTGCTGGTCGCCGTCGGGGCCGCGGCCTACGTGCTGCTCCAGCACGTGGTGATCCCCCACTTCGCCGGCGGCGCCCACTCCTACGCCTGGTACTACACCGAGATGATCCCCGCCGGCGAGGGACCCGCGGGCCTGGTCAGGACGGTGCTCCTGAACCCCGTCTTCACCCTGGGTCTCGTGCTAACCCAGGAGCGGCTGCTCTACCTTTTCCAGCTCTTCGCGCCGCTGGCCCTGCTGCCCTTCGCCACCGCCCGCGGCTGGATCCTGATGAGCTACGGCCTCGCTGCGACCCTGCTCGCATCCCGGCCGCCGCTGCACCAGATCGGCTTCCAGTACGCCCTGACCCTGCTCGCTCTCGGCTTCGTCGCCGCGGTTCTGGCCCTGATGCGGCTTTCCCCCGGGTGGCGCCGCCGAGCCCTCACCGCGGCCGCCCTGCTGGCCGTCGTGACCTGCTACCACTACGGCATGATCTGGCCGCGACACCACTTCACCGGGGGCTTCCACACCGTCGACTTCCAGTACACCGAGGCCGAGCGGGCGCGCTACCGGGAGCTGGCAGCGCTCATCGAGACCATCCCGCCCGAGGCCTCGGTGCTCGCGAGCGAGGACCTCGTGCCCCACGTGACCCGCCGCCGCACCGTGGAAACCGCCCGCTACGCGATGAACCGGCCGCCCATCGCCTACGACGTCGTCCTGGTCCACGACGACGGCTCGGCCCAGAGGATGCGCGAGGTCCCCTCCCTCGGCGGGCTGCGCGACTACGACGTCGTGCACACCGAGAGCTTCGTGATGTTCACACGAAAATAATTCTCAATTCTTAATTCTTAATTCTCAATTATGAATTATGAATGATCGTCGCGAGGGGTGGTTCATCATTCATCATTCATCATTCATCATTCGTCTTCAGCGGTAGCGGGCGAGGAGGCCGGTGCGTTCGTTGAAGGCCTCGATGCGCTCGTCCCACTCGCGCCAGGCGCCCAGGCGGCTCGTCCAGTAATGGGGGTCGTGCCACTGGGCGTCGAGCTCCTCGACGGACTTGCCCTGCTGCTCGACCCAGGTGAAGTACTTGAGGTTGTGGAGGCGCTTGCGGTCCCAGTAGGAAAGCTCGAGGACGTGGTCGATGGAGGCGCCGAGGAGGTAGCGCTCGTGGAGGGCCTCCGCACGGGCCGCGGTGAGCTCGCCGTGGGCGGCGCGCTCCTCGGCGAGGCGCGAGGCGTACATCTCCATGGAGTCGGTTGCCACGGTGAACAGGACGTCATCCGCCCCCATCTCGAAGTACCTCGCGGTCTTGACCGCGGTCAGCAGGTTGGCGATGCACGAGATGCCCATGAGGTCGAGCCTCGCGACGAGCTCGGAGTCGACACCGGCCTTGATCAGGTAGTCCCGCCCCGCAGGCTCGTTGAAGAGCCTCATGAGCCGGATGCAGGCCTCGTCGTCGATGCCGACGGCGACGTCGGTGTTCCGGAGGTTGTGGATCCACGGCACGTGCTTGTCGCCGATGCCCTCGATGCGGTGGGCGCCGTGGCCGTTGTAGAGCAGGGTCGGGCACTGCAGGGCCTCGGCTGCCACCACCGTGACCCGGGGGAAGATCTCGCGCAGGTAGTCGGCGCAGCCCAGGGTTCCCGCCGAGCCCTGGGTCAGGCAGACCGCGGCGAAGCGCTGGACCTCGCCGCGCACCTGCTCGAAGACCTCCGCCATGGCGGGCCCTGTGCAGGCGTAGTGCCAGATCGCGTTGCCGAACTCCTCGAACTGGTTGAGCACGACGATCTCGTCGCCGCGCTCGGCCTTCAGCTCCCGGACCTTGTCGTAGATCTCCTTGACGTTGGACTCCGACCCGGGGGTGGCGAAGATCTCGGAGCCCACCTTCTCGAGCCAGTCGAAGCGCTCCCGCGACATGCCCTCGGGGAGCACCGCGATCGACGGGCAGGCCAGCAGGTAGGCGTCGTAGGCCCCGCCCCGGCAGTAGTTGCCGGTGGACGGCCACAGGGCCTTCTGGGTGGTCGGGTCGAAGGCGCCGCGCACGAGCTTCTCGACCAGGGGGCCGAAGGTGGCCCCGACCTTGTGGGCCCCGGTCGGGAAGTACTTGCCGATGAGCATGACGATCCGCGACGAAACCCCGGTCAGCGCGGAGGGCAGCTCGATGAAGTTGACGGCGCCGAAGCCGCCGCCGGAGGTCACCGGCTCGTTCTTCCAGGTGATCCGGAACAGGTTGCGCGGGTCGAGGTCCCACAGGCCGATTCCGGCGAGCTCGGCCCTGATGCCCTCGGGGATCAGCTCGGGGTTCCGCATCTCGCGGTAGGTGGGGATGATGATGTTGCGCTCGCGGCAGCGGCGCACGGTGTTCTCGAGGACCTGGTCGGTGGTCGGCATGCATCCCCTCCGCCCGTCGCCGATGCGGCCGGGCCGGACTATAGTACCCCCGGCTCGCCCGTGACGAGCCCGGGAGGTCCATGATGCCCACCGACCGCGGCGCCGCCGCCCTCGCCTCCGCCCGCGCCCTCGAGGACCGGATCGTCGGCTTCCTGCGCGACATGATCGCGATCCCGGCCGAAAGCGGCCGCGAGGAGGCCCGCTGCCGGCGGGTGCTCGCCGAGTACCAGGCCCTGGGCTTCGACGAGGTGCGCTTCGACGGCCTCGGCACCGTGGTCGCGCGCGTCGGCTCGGGCCCGGTAACGATCCTCATGGACGGCCACATCGACTGCGTCGGGGTCGGCGACCTGGCGGCCTGGGACTACGACCCCTTCGAGGGGAAGGTCGAGGACTGGGCGGTGTGGGGCCGCGGCGCGGTCGACGAGCTGCCGGCGATCGCCGCGATGGCGTACGGCGCCAGGATCCTCGCCGACCGCGGCTGGCCGGAGGCCGTGACCCTCTACCTCACCGCGAGCGTCATGGAGGAGGACTGCGACGGCGCCTGCATGCTGCACCTCATCCAACGCGAAAAGGTGGCTCCCGATTACGTCGTCCTGGGCGAGCCCACCGACCTCGGGGTCTACCGGGGCCAGCGGGGCCGGCTCGAGGCGACCATCACCACCCGCGGCAGGTCCGCCCACGGCGCCCACGCCCACCACGGGGTCAACGCGCTGTACAAGATGGCGCCGATCCTCGCCGACGTGGAGAAGCTCAACGGCCGGCTCGCCCACGACGACTTCCTCGGCCCGGGCTCGGTGATCGTCTCCCACATCGCCTGCACGACGCCGTCGCTCAACGCGGTGCCGGACTCGGCCACCATCACCATCGACCGCCGGCTGACGGTGGGCGAGACGCAGGAGTCGGCCCTCGCCGAGCTGCGCTCCCTGCCCCACCTCGGCGACGCGGAGGTTCGTCTCCTCGACTACGACGCGACGAGCTGGACCGGCCGCCGGGTCCAGCAGCCCAAGTACTACCCGACCTGGGTCCTCGACGAGGACCACGAGCTGGTGCGGGGCGTGGCCGCGGCCGCCGCCGAGGTCCTGCCCGCGCCGCCGCGGATCTCGCGCTGGCACTTCTCGACCAACGGCGTCGCCACCATGGGCGTGCTCGGCATTCCCACCGTCGGCTTCGCCCCCGGTCTCGAGGAGCTCGCCCACACAACGCAGGAGCACGTCGGCATCGACGACCTCGTTGTCGCTGCTGCGGTCTACAGCCTGATTCCCGAAACGCTGTCTGAACTGTCGACGGAGTTGTCATTTTAAATTCTGTGGGTCAGAATTCCAGGAATTCTGACCCACAGAATTTAAGATGGGGAGCACTCATGAACACGAAACTGAAGGGCCGCGACTTCATTACGACCCAGGACTGGAGCGTGGAGGAGCTGGAGGAGATCTTCACGCTCGCTGCGGAGCTCAAGCGGGCCAAGCGGGAGGGCCGGCCGACGCCCCTGCTCCCCTCGCGCACCCTGTACATGATCTTCTTCGACGCCTCGACGAGGACCCGGAACTCCTTCGAGACCGGGATGACCCAGCTCGGCGGCCACGGCATCTACCTGTCGCCCGACAAGATGCAGATCTCCCACGGCGAGAACGCCCGGGACACCGCCAACGTGCTGTCCCGCTACGGCGACGGCATCGCCATCCGGCACTGCGCCTTCGGCGAGGGCAACCCCTACCTGCGCGAGGTGGCAGAGCACGCCTCGGTGCCGGTGATCTCGATGCAGGACGACGTCTATCACCCGTGCCAGATCCTCGCCGACTACCTGACCATTCGCGAGCGCTTCGGCGACACGCGGGGGCTGAAGATCGGCGTCGCCTGGACCTCGGCACCCAACTACGTGCGTCCCCTGTCGGTTCCCCAGAGCCTCATTCTCATGATGCCGCGCTTCGGCCTCGACGTGACTCTGGCCGTGCCGCCCGAGTTCCGGCTCATGCCCGAGATCGAGGAGCAGGCAGCCGCCAACGCCGCGGCAGCGGGCGTGAAGTTCGAGATCTCGAGCCGTTTCGAGGACGCCTTCGAGAACGCCGACGTGGTGGTGCCCAAGTCCTGGGGCCCGCTCATGCACACCACCGACGTCGCCCAGGGCCTCGCCCTCATCGAGAAGTACCCGAGCTGGCGCTGCGGCCGGGAGCACATGGCCCTCGGCAAGGAGCACCTGATCTACATGCACCCGCTGCCCGCAGACCGCGGCCGCGAGGTCACCGACGAGGTCATCGACGGCCCGCAGTCCGTGGTCTACGACGAGGCCGAGAACCGCCTCCACGTCCAGAAGGCGCTGATGGCACTGACGATGGGCGGGAGCTGATCCCGCAGGGTCGGGCTCAGTCCTCTCCCTCGTCCAGCTCCCGGAGCCGCCTGAGGATATCCCTGGGACTGCTCGAGGCGGAGATCTGGAGCAGCTTCTCCATCTTCTTCTCCTCGATCTGCCGGCGGTTCATCACCTTCTGCTTGTAGGCGGCCTGGAGGGCCTCGACCAGGGTCGCCAGCTCGCACGGCTTCTGCAGGTACGAGAAGGCGCCGATCCTGGTGCAGTCCACCGCCGACTGGATGGCGCCGTGCCCGGTCAGGATCACGACCTCGAGCCACTTGTGCTCCTGCTTGAGCTGCCGGAGGGTCTCCTCGCCGGAGATCCCCGGCATCTTGAGGTCGACCAGGGCAACGTCGATGGGCTGCTGCTTGGCGACCTCGATGGCCTTGTCGCCGCGGTTCACGGCGATGACGTGGAAGTCCCGGAGCTCGAGGCTCTTACTGATGGACTCGAGAAACTGCTCCTCGTCATCCACGATCAGGAGGTTGATCTTGTCTTTCTTCATCTCGCTAGCCCTTTCTCGTGGCGGCCTGCCGATAGAGAAGCCAAGGATATCGCGGTCCGAGCGCCGCGCCCACGATCACATCGCCGCCGCATCGAGCCACTTCCAGTAGCCGAAGACGACCCACACCCACATCACCACCAGGCTGAGCGCCCACACCGCCAGACCGTGGATCAGGAAGTCCTTCATGGTCAGCAGCTGCTCGCCGGTCTCCGGGTCCCGGGCGAGGCTGTAGCAGATGGCGTTGTTGGGGGTGCCGATGATCAGGAAGTGGGCGAACGACGATGCGAAGGCGGTGATCAGACCCACCAGCAGGGGCGAGGTCCCCGACAGCGTCGCCATGGGCACGGTGATCGGCCCCACCGCCGCCACCGTGGCGCCGTCGCTCATGAAGTTGGTGAGGACGCCGGTGATCAGGCTCGCCGAGATGATGAGCCCATCCCCGCTCTTGAGGAACTCCGGCAGGATCGAGATGAAGCCGTTGGCCAGCCACAGCGCCGCCCCGGTGGCGGCGAGGCCGAAGCCCATGGCGCTGGCCGCCGCGTACAGGGCGACCACGTCCCAGTGGATGCCGTTGATGTCCCTCCAGCGCAGGATCCCCAGCACGTTGAGGGCGACCAGGGCGAAGAGGACGGGTCCGCCCATCCCGAGCTTGTCGGACATGGTGACCCAGAGGCCGATCAGGACCACCAGCACGCCGGCTGCCTTGTACTCGTCGGGGGTCATCCTGCCGATCTTCTCCCCCTCCCGCTTGACCACCGCGGCGACGTTGACCTTGCCGACGGTGACCTTCTTGCGCAGCACCAGCAGGAAGTACAGGGCGATGACCAGGGACATCACCGGCACGAAGGGCAGGCCCAGCTTGACCCACTCCGCGAAGGTGATCTCGATGCCGTAGTCCGAGAAGATGCCGAGCATGACCGCGTTGCGGCCGCCGGCCGCCGGTGACCCGGGGCCGCCGACGTTGGCGCAGAAGGTGAGCATGAGCAGCATGAAGACCACCAGCGCCTTGTCCTTCTTGACGCCGGCGGCGTTGATGGCGCCCATGTAGACCAGCATCAGGATCGGGGCGATGAAGGCCACCAGGGCGTGCTCGGACAGGAAGGCGGCGGTGACCGAAAGCAGCGGTGCGAAGATCAGGCCGAACTTCCACAACGAGGTGCTGGTTCCCAGCAGCAGGATGCCGATGCGGCGGTCGAGACCGGTCTTGCTGATGGCGGCCGCGAAGGCGAGCACGCCGAAGATGAAGATCACCGAGTCCTTGGCGTAGGCCTTGGCGACCAGGTCCGCGGGGAAGACCCCGAAGAAGTACATGAGCACACCGACCAGCAGCGCGGTGATGCCGATGGGCACGGCGCCCGTGGCCCAGAACAGGGCGGCCACGACCAGCACCCCGATCATGACCTGGGCCCGAAACGCCACGGCCTCCACCCGGGGCGGCTGCTTGACCTTCGTGCCGTCGGGAGCGGTCACCTCGTGGTAGAGCGAGGCCTTCTTGCCGTAGAACTCGGCGATGGTCTCGCCGGCCGCCATCTTGCGGTAGTCCGAGTAGCCGGCGATGGCCTCGACCCCTTCGCCCCCCTTCGGTGACCCAAGGAAGGTGAGGAGCTGCTGTGGCGGCGGCATCAGGATGATGGCGAGGAAGATCGCGAGACCGAGCAGCATCACCCCCGGCCGGGCGTTCTGCACGCCGACCAGCCACTGCTTGAGCCCGCCGCTCGGGACCACGGTGATCTCGTGCTTGGCCATGGCGTAGACCCGCTCCTCGGCGGCACGCTTCACCGTGTCGACAATCTCGTCGATGGACGAGGGCTTCTCCAGGTACGAGAAGACGTCGTGCTTGCCGGTCAGCCGCGCCGACTCGATGCTGCCGTGGCCGGTGTGCATGATGATCTGCACCTCGGGACGGATCCGCTTGAGCTCCTTGAGGGTCTGGATACCGTCCATTCCGGGCATCTTCTGGTCGAGGATGACCACCTCCGGGTTGTCGTGGCGGACGATCTTGATGGCGTCCTCGCCGTTGCTCGCGTCGAAGACCTCGAAGCCCCGCATCTCGAGCTGCTTGGAAAGGCTCTCCCGGAAGCGGTCCTCGTCGTCGACGATCAACACCCGCAGCCGCCCCGTGGTCTCTGTCTTGCGATCCTGGTCAGCCATGGCTCCCCCTCACTGGTTTCCCGATACTGAAACTTCGAATCCGACCGGTCACGACGCACCTCATGGTGATGTCCTCATGGTGATGTCTTCAGACTGCCCGCTGGATGGGCAGGCCTACCGTGAACACGCTCCCGGCGCCCTCGATGGACTGCACCTCGATGGTTCCGCCGAGCGACTCGACGATGTTCAGCGAGACGCTCAGGCCGAGCCCGGTCCCCTTGCCGACCTCCTTCGTGGTGAAGAAGGGGTTGAAGATCTGGTCCATTCTGTCGGCCTGAATCCCGGTCCCCGTGTCCTTGACCGAGACCCGGACATCGTCGTGGTGGCGGCGGGTGGTGACGGTCACCGTGCCGCCCTTCGGCATGGCGTCACCGGCGTTGTTGATCAGGTTGAGGAAGACCTGCCGGATCTTGTCGCGGTCGAGCAGGACGTCGGGCAGGCCCGGGTCGTAGTCGCGCACGATCTCGATCCCCTCGACCTCGAACTCGCGCTGCTTGAGGCCGTCGATCACCTCGTCGAGGATCCGGTTGACGTTGCACGGCTCGAGGGTGGGCTCGTACTTGCGGCCGTAGTCGAGGAGCTGCCGGGTGATGGTCCTCGCCCTGAACACCGCCGAGTCGATGTTGTCGACCTCCTTGAGGACCGCGTCGGGCGCCGCGTCGAGGCCGAACTCGGGGTTGAAGAGGTCCCGGATGACACCGCTGGCGGCGACGATGACGGCCAGGGGGTTGTTGATCTCGTGGGCCACCCCGGTGGCGAGCTCGCCCACCGACGCGAGCTTGGACGCGTGGAAGAGCTGCATCCTCAGCTCCTCGCTGGTCTCGGCGCTCTCCTGGAAGCGGTCGATGAGGAAGCCGTTGGCGAACCAGATGCAGGTCGCGATCACGAAGAACAGGACCACCAGGGTCAGCGTCATCACCCGGCGGCCCTTGTACATGTCGGCGTGGGCGACGCTGAAGGCCTGGCGTACCACCAGCGCCCAGGGCGCCTCGCGGAGCCAGGCGTGGCCGACCAGGAAGCGCTCCCCGTCCCGCTCCAGCTCCCGCACGCCGCTCGACTCGTCGAGGGGCGGAACGAAGTCGCTGACCTCGAGGAGCTCGCCCCGGTCCGGGTCGACGAGCTGGAACCGGCCCTCCCGGTTGATGATGGTCGACTCCACCGACTTGCCGCGCCCGATCGTCCTCAGGAACATGTAGAACTTGTCGGGGTCGAGGGTGGAGCGGAAGACCCAGGTGCCGTCGTCGAAGGTCTGCTTGACGGCGATGGTGAAGTGGGGCTTGTTCCGGAAGCCCAGGTAGACGTCGCTGATGTGGTAGTCCTGGTCCTGGCTCATCAGGAGCTGGAACCACTCCTCGTTGCTGTAGTCCTTGCCGAGCAGATCGGGGAACAGGCCGGCGTAACCGGTCTGGATGCCGTCGCCGTTCAGGAAACCGACGTCGGTGAAGGCGTCGTTCTGCTGGCGCAGGCTGTGCAGGTAGCGGTCCATCCGCTCCTGGGTGGGCGGCGACCGGAAGTCCCGTTCGTGGAACAGGCTGAAGATGTTGAAGACCCGCTCCTGGAGGAAGAGGTCGATGGTGTTCTTCTGGCTGTTGGCGAGGGCCTCGAGGCCGACGCGGCCCGAGCTCTTGAGGGTGTCGGCGAACTGGTGCTGGAAGAACGCGAAGAAGGCGGCGTAGGGCAGCGTGAAGGCGGCGAGGAGGCCGACCGCGAGCTGGATCTTCAGGTCCCTGAAGCGCTTCTGGCGGCTCTCCACCTGCGACCGGATGACGTTGCGCCGGGCGAGGGCGTCCTCGATCTTCTCGGAAATGAGGTCGATGTCGGCCGGCTTGACGAGGTAGTCGGAGGCGCCCAGCTTGACACCCTCGACGGCCGAGTCGATGGTGCCGTGGCCGGTGAGCATGATGACCTCGATGAGCGGGAAGCGGCGCCGAATCTCCTTGAGGGTGGCGATGCCGTCGAGGCCGGGCATCTTCACGTCCAAGACCACGACCTGGACGTAGATGCGCTCGAGCATGTCCAGGGCCTCGGTGCCGCTGGAGGCGACCGCGACCCGGTAGCCCTTGCGCTCGAGGAGCTTTTGGGTGGTGGACAGGAATCGAGTCTCGTCGTCCACGAGGAGGATGGCAGTGTCGCGGGTCACCGGTGTCATGATGGCCCTGGCCGCGCTCGGCCCGCTGTCTCGCACCTCGACTCGATCTCGTCCACCGTGGCAAGTGAAATCAGGTACAAGACCTTGGTCACTTACCACGTGAGGTGATTCTACCACGCAGGTCAACCGGTGCGAACGCGACGCCGTCACGATGCTCCTCGACGGCACACGCCCCGGTCACGACGCGTCCCTCCAGCCGCTTTGGCAGCACGAAGCCCGGGATCCCTTCGGGCGATGGCGCCAGAGCCCGCGCCGGGTACAATCCGGCCGTGGCGCGTTATCACCTCCGGTGCACCGAGTGCGGGCGCGATCTCGGGGATGGACCGCTCCTCTACGTCTGCCCGGGGTGCGCCCGAGCTCACGTCCCCGGCGGCGTCACCCGGGGCGTGCTCGAGGTGGTGATCGAGGACCTCCCACGTGCGTGGCCGATGGCGCCGCCGGCGTCGCCGGAGTTCCTGGCCGCGTTCCTCCCGGTCAACGACCCGCGGCGCCTCCCTCCCCTGCCGGTGGGTGGGACGCCGCTGATGGCGGTGCCGCGGCTGCGGGAGGCGCTCGGGATGCCGCGTCTCTGGCTGAAGGACGACGGCCGCAACCCGTCGGGCTCGACCAAGGACCGGGCGTCGTTGCTGGTGGTCGCGAAGGCCCTCGAGTGGGGCGTCGACACCGTCGCCACCGCGTCGACCGGCAACGCCGCCACGGCCCTGGCCGCGGTGGCCGCCGCGGCGGGTTTGCAGGCGGTGGTGTTCGTGCCCGCCTCGGCACCGCCCGCGAAGCTGGTCCAGATGCTGAGCTACGGGGCCACCGTGCTGCCGGTGGACGGCTCCTACGACGACGCCTTCGAGCTGTCGCTCCAGGCCTGCGAGCACTTCGGCTGGCTCAACCGGAACACGGCCTACAACCCCTTCACCATCGAGGGCAAGAAGAGCGCCGCCCTGGAGATCGCAGCGGCGATGACCCCTGACATCCCCGACGCGGTGGTGGTGCCCTCCGGCGACGGAGTCATCGCCGCCGGGCTCGCCAAGGGCTTCGCCGACCTCGAGCGCGCCGGCCTCATCAAGCGCCGGCCGCGGCTCGTGGTCGTCCAGCCCGGGGGCAGCGCCGCCATCGCCGCTGCCCTACGGGACGGGTCCGAGGAGATCACCCCCGTGACGGGGGCCGCCAGCATCGCGGACAGCCTGGTGGTATCGGCCCCGCGGAACGCGCCGCTCTGCCTGCGCGAGGTCCGGGCCTCGGGCGGCTCCGGCGTGATCGTGTCCGACGAGGCCATCCTGGACGCAATCCCGCGCCTCGCGGGCCTGACCGGGGTCTTCGCCGAGCCCGCCGGCGCGGCCTCTCTCGCCGGCCTCGAGGCAGCCCTCGACGAGGGGCTCGTCGAACGGGGCGAGCAGGTGGTGCTCATGGTCACCGGCACCGGGCTCAAGGACGTGGAGAGCGCCAGGCGTGCGCTGTCGATGCCCGAGCCCGTCCCGCCGGAGCTCGACGCGGTCGCTGCGGCTCTTCACCAGCGGTCCACGAGAGGTTGAGGCTCAGTCCCGACCCCGCTCCCTCGGTTCCGCTACAATCGACGGACTGGAGCAGCCGATGACGGATCGTCCGCACGCTCGGCATCCGTTCTCGACGGTGGAGGGAGGTCGCCGGTCATGGTGACCATGTGGCGCCTTCGCGGCGATTCGCCCGAGAACGGACCCGACCTCCGGTTCGGGGCCGGCAGCCACGTCTTGGGCAGCTCGGCGACAGCCGACCTGGTGGTGACCGACAACACGGTCTCTCGTCGCCACGCGCGCCTCGACGTGAGTGAGGACGGCATCACCGTCGAGGACCTGGGCTCCACCAACGGGACCTTCGTGGAGGGCCGCCGTCTCGACGGGCCGAAACGGGTGACGGCGGGGGTCCGGGTCAAGTTCGGCGGTCTCAAGCTGCGGCTCGAGCCGGTCGCAGCGGTCGAGCCGAACCCGGCCACACTGGACAGGGCTCTGAGCTCCGGTCATTCCATGCTCCTGGGGCCCGCCACCGTCGGCTTCCTGCGCTCGGCCGGCGAGGAGGTGGCCTTCGACGCCGGCGAGGTCATCGTCCGCCGCGGCGAGCAGCACCAGTACTTCTACGTCGTCATCGAAGGCGTGGTCGAGCTCTGCCTGAACGAAGGCGAGGCCCGGCGGCCACCGCTGGCCAGGCTCGGCGAGGGAGGCATCTTCGGCGCCGAGTCCGTGTTCGCCAAGGAGGGCGCAGCCGTCGACACCATCGCCGTCACCGACGTCCGGCTCCTGCGCTACCCGGCAGCCGCCCTGCCCAACGCCCTCCAGGAGTCGGAATCCCTGCGCCGCAAGCTGCTGGGGGGGATCGCCCGCAACGTCCACAAGGCGACCGCCGACGCCCTGGACTCCCTGCGAGAGAAGGAGGTCATCGCCCGGCTCGTCCAGGGCGACAACGACCCGGACACCCTGGTCGTCTCGTCCGCGCAATCCAAGTCCGTCGAGCGCAAGATCAACGCCGCCGCCTCGTCCGACGACCCGGTGCTGATCCTCGGCGAGGACGGCACCGGCAAGACCCTGGCGGCACGGCTCATCCACGACCGGTCGATGCGCGGCTCGCGGCCCCTGATCGCGGTCAACTGCCGCGACCTCGCCCCGGACCGGGCGGCGGAGCTCATCCTCGGTGAGGACCTGGGCGGCAGCCTGCCCACCGACCACCACGCCAGCGGCGGGGTCCACCTGGCCCATGCCGGCACCCTGGTGCTGCGCGGCGCGGACCAGCTCAAGCCGGCGGTGCAGCAGCTGCTCGGCAGCTTCCTGCGCCGGCGCAAGGGCCGGGACGCGAGCGCCTACCCCAACCCCCGGATCGTCCTCACCGCCCGCGAGCAAGAGGCCCCCACCGAGACGCGACCGGGTCTCGTGGCATCCATCACCGAGAGCTGCAACCAGGTCATCGAGCTGCCGCCCCTGGTCCAACGGCCCAAGGACATCATGCCCCTGGCCGAGGAGTTCCTCAGGCGCACCGCCGGGCCCGAGCCGCCGGTCATCTCCGAGGGGGCCCGTCAGGCGCTGCTGTCGCTGCGCTACCGGCGGCGCAATGTCGCCGAGCTGCGCGAGGTCATCGAGCTCGCAGTGCGGGTCGCCGACGGCCCCGAGATCCGCGCCGAGCACATCTTCGGCGGCGTCGGCGACGAGGCGGTGCTGCCCGGCGTCGACATCACCGAGACCCCGCTGGTGCAGCGCCTGCTCAGGCCGAGCGGCCTGCCGGTGCTGCGCTGGTTGACCCTGGCCGGTTTCGCCGCCGTCATCGTGCTCTGCATAGCCTTCCCCGCGACCCAGGCCGGCAACGTCGCCAACAACGTCATCTGGTCGGTGTGGGAGCCGGCGGTGTTCGCCCTGTTCTTCCTCATCGGGCCGGTGTGGTGCACCATCTGCCCGCTGTCGTCGGCGGCGCGGCTCGCCAAGAAGGGCCGCAGCCGCGACCGGCCGCCGCCGGCCTGGCTGGTGCGCCACGGCCCGTGGCTCGCGATCCTCGGCTTCGCCGTCATCGTCTGGTGGGAGCGGGTCTTCGACACCCTCGCCAACCCGGTGGCGTCGGGCCTGCTCCTGCTCGGCCTGATCGTTTTGGCGGTCCTCTTCGGGGTCCTCTTCCAGCGCGAGGTGTGGTGCCGCCACCTCTGCCCCCTGGGCCGTCTGGGAACCGCCCTGGCCCCGGCAGCACCACTGCAGCTGACGGCGAAGCCGAGCGTGTGCGCGTCGTCGTGCACGACCCACGCCTGCTTCAAGGGCAACGCCGAGCTCTTCGGCTGCCCGGTCTTCCACCACCCCCTGGAGGGCAAGCAGGCCTACCGTTGCAAGCTCTGCCTGGACTGCCTCCACGCCTGCCCCCACCACTCGGCCAACCTCCAGCTGCGGCCGCCGCTGGCCGCGACCTGGCGGCTCGACGGCGGCGCCAAGGACCTGGCCATGTTCGCCCTGACGGTGACCCTGCTCGCCCTCGCCTGGGTCGCGGCACGCACCGTCGACGTCCTCCACCACCCGCTCCACATCACGGTGCTCACCGCCGTCGTCCTGGTCGCCGGCGTCGCCCTGCACCACGTGATCATGTCCCTGGCGGTCAGCCACCGGCGGACCGACATCATGATCAAGATCGCCATGACCATGCTGCTGCTGGGCTGGGCCGCTCTCATGACCGGTCAGTTCGCCAACGTCGCCTTCTTCGACCAGGCGCGGGTGACCATCGCCCCGCCGTCGTGGTTCCAGGCCTGGCCCACCCTGGAGTTCAGCCTGCTGACGGCGCTCCAGGTGCTGGTGGTGCTCGGCGGCCTGGTGCTGGCGCTGATCTCCCTGCGCCAGGTCAACTTCCGGGGCACCACGGTGTGGACCCGCTTCGGCCGCCGGTGCCTGCCCGTCATCTTCGTCGCCTACTCGGCGGCGGTGCTGTTCCTCATCCTGCGCTGATCGGAACGCGTCCCGGAGACCCTCCGAGGCGAATCGCGAGGGGGGCCTGCACGACTGCGAACGATGTGCTACCATCCCGGTCAAGATCAACATCTGAGGCCGAATTGACCAGCCGGGGGGCATGGGGAGGTCAGCGATGAGACGCGTTATCACAATCGTGGCGGCGCTCCTGGCGGGGGTGTGCCCGCTCGCCACGGCCCAGCAGGCGGGGGAGAACATCAACGTCCTGCCGGTCGTCGTGCCGGACCAGAGCCCGGACGACTGGTTCCTGATCGGCGACGGCTACCTGCAGCGCCAGGTCGAGCCGACCATCGCGGCCTCGACCCGCAACCCGGACCACCTGCTCGCCTTCTTCAACGACTACCGCGCGGTGGACATCGACGACGACATCGG